>NZ_JBFUKO010000333.1:0-6001 GCF_056400805.1 Aminobacter sp. P4_H6_2 | reverse complement strand
GATAATTGTTGTCGAGCAGCCATTGTGCGGCGGGCGTGATCGGTTCGCCCCTGCCCTGCGCGGCATTGGTGTCGCGATAAACCTGCAGGATCTTTTTGGCGCTCTCGCGGATGCGGGCGTGGAAGTCGAATGCTTCGAGACCGAAATAGGAGCGGAGCTCCTTGCGCGCCAGGCTTTCACCCGTCGCCCTGAGGCGGTCCTCATGCAGCACTGTGGCCCTGATCGGCTGTTCCGCGACAGCCGGGAAGCTGGGCACTACATCTTTGATCCGGCGCAGGTCAGTCTGAATATTCATCTACAGCATTTCCGTTTGACAGAAAGTCCGCGGCGCCTGTCGACGTCGCGGACCTGTCGCATAAACCGTTTCAAACAAGAATTGGTTGCATCGCAACACAACAGGTCGATAGATCGCTCTTGCACCGCCATTAAGTGAAAATATGGCAGCGTCGGCGCCCACGCCGCCACGCGTCTCATAGCAGTGCCGGGTAAAGATCGGAACGCAAGGATTCGGGCTTTTTCGTGTTTTGATTGCTGAAACTTAGCCATATTTCAGGCGGCGTCCGACAATGGGCTTCGTGTTGGCTTGTGCGAAGCCGAATCTGCATCCTGACGTCTTCCCAGTATCCTTTTGACGGCGCGTGTCTCCGCCATGAAAGGCTCACTCCGCAAGTCACCCGCCTCGGGGCAACACCGTGTAGACCCTGACGACAAACTGATGGAATTTGACCATGTACTCCTTGAGGAACTCAGCGGTTTCGTCATTGGTCACCTCGCCGTCGTCGGTGATCAGGCCGGGCTTGAACTGGATGTAGGCTTCGGGCGCGTTCATCTGCGGTGAATTGCAAAAACTGAGCACGCTGCGCAGGCTTTGCTGGGCCACCGCAGTGCCGATCGCACCCGGTGAAGCCCCGATAACGGCCGATGGTTTGCGGGTGAAGGAATTGCTGCCATAGGGCCTGCTCGCCCAATCGATGGCGTTCTTCAGGCCGCCGGGGATGGAGCGGTTGTATTCGGGTGTAACGAACAGAACAGCATCAACGCTGGCCAGCGCCTTCTTGAAGGCGAGGGCGACTGGCGGAAAATCGGCGTCATAATCATAGCTGTAGAGCGGCAGGTCCCGAAACGGGATCTCCTCCATATGGAGATGTTTCGGCGCGAGCCTGACCAGAGCCTTGGCGAGCTTGCGGTTGATCGAGCCGGCAGCAAGGCTGCCGATCAAATAGCCGACCTTGTAGGTGTCCATGGCACATTCTCCATTGCGCCGCACGACAGTCATCGGCGGCCTGACCTACCCGTCCCCGCAGGGATAGTTGGCCAGTTCCATCAGGATGTCACGACGATTTTGGAGATTGCTCGGTCAATGGTTCCGAATGACGACGTGCAGAAGCGTCACGGGCTCGCTCGGTTCGATGCTCAGGGTCGACGGCCCGTCGTCGAGATGCAGGGTGTCCAAAGCTGCAAGCGTCTCGTGGCTGATGCGCGCCGAACCCGAAGCCAGGAAGACCAGGCTTGCGCCCTCGCCTAAAGCGATTTCGGTCGGCTCGGAAAACTCCAGCCGCGCGACCACATGGCTGAAGCGGTGACGCCGGGTCATGACGTTGAAATCGAGGACTGGGCTATCGATCAAGGTGGCGCTGGTGCTCACATCGCCCGGAAACGCATAAGGCTGTGACCGTGGCGAGAGTTCGACCGGCGGTGCATCAGTTGCGGCTAGGCGCATAGAGCCAGCAAGAACCGTCAGCGTCCGGTCAATGCCGGCAAAAACAGAGAACGGCCCACCGGACGCCACCTGCGCCATCGAGATGCGCCAGTCGAAACTGTCGAGCCCGGCCTCAGGTGGCCAGGCGATGATCTCGGTCGTCACGCCACCGCCGTTCTTCCACGGCATCGGGCGGCAGTCGGCATGACGAATGATGCGCATGGTTCAGCCCAGAATACCCGGCAGATCGAGGCCGTGCTGCTTGGCGCAGTCGATGGCGATGTCGTAACCGGCATCGGCATGGCGCATCACGCCGGTTGCAGGGTCGTTCCACAACACCCGCTCAAGGCGTCGCGCCGCATCGTCGGTGCCGTCGGCGACGATGACCATGCCCGAATGCTGCGAGAAGCCCATGCCGACGCCGCCGCCATGGTGCAGCGACACCCATGTGGCACCCGAGGCGGTGTTGAGCAGCGCGTTCAGCAGCGGCCAGTCGGACACCGCATCAGAGCCGTCCTTCATCGCTTCGGTCTCGCGGTTGGGCGAGGCGACCGAGCCCGAGTCGAGGTGGTCACGGCCGATGACGACAGGCGCCTTCAGCTCGCCACTGGCGACCATCTCGTTGAAGGCAAGGCCGAGGCGGTGACGATCGCCGAGACCGACCCAGCAGATGCGCGCCGGAAGGCCCTGGAAATGGATGCGCTTGGCCGCCATGTCGAGCCAGTTGTGCAAATGCTTGTTGCCAGGCGTCAGTTCTTTCACCTTGGCGTCGGTCTTGTAGATGTCCTCCGGATCGCCCGACAGGGCTGCCCAGCGGAACGGGCCGACGCCACGGCAAAACAGCGGCCTGATATAGGCCGGCACAAAACCGGGGAAGTCGAAGGCGTTCTCGACCCCTTCTTCCAGCGCCATCTGGCGGATGTTGTTGCCGTAATCGACGGTTGGCACGCCCATCTTGTGGAAGTCGAGCATGGCGCGAACTTGAACCGCCATCGAGGCGCGCGCGGCCTTTTCGACAGCCTTCGGGTCACGTTCGCGCTTTTCCTCCCACTGAGCCACGGTCCAGCCTTGCGGCAGGTAACCGTTGACCGGGTCATGCGCCGATGTCTGGTCGGTCACGGCATCGGGCCGCACGCCACGCTTTACCAGTTCGGGGAAGATGTCAGCGGCGTTGCCGAGAAGTGCTACCGAAATCGCTTTTTTGTCCCGGCCCGCCTTGGCGATGATTTCCAGCGCATCGTCCAGGTCTTTCGCCTGCACATCGACATAACCGGTCTTCAGCCGCATCTCGATGCGGCTCGCCTGGCACTCGACGGCGAGGCAGGACGCACCGGCCATGGTCGCGGCCAGCGGCTGAGCACCGCCCATGCCGCCCAAACCGGCGGTCAGGATCCAGCGGCCGGAAAGGTCACCGCCATAATGCTGGCGGCCCATCTCGACAAAGGTTTCGTAGGTTCCCTGAACGATGCCCTGRCTGCCGATATAGATCCACGAGCCGGCGGTCATCTGGCCGTACATCATCAGGCCCTTCTTATCGAGGGCATTGAAATGGTCCCAGGTGGCCCAATGCGGCACCAAATTGGAATTGGCGAGCAACACGCGCGGCGCATCCTTGTGGGTGCGGAACACGCCCACCGGTTTGCCCGATTGTATCAGAAGCGTCTCGTCGGCTTCCAGTTTGCGCAATGCTGCGACGATGCGGTCAAAGCTCTCCCAGTCGCGCGCAGCCCGGCCGATGCCGCCATAGACGACAAGCTCGCCGGGCTTTTCGGCGACCATCGGATCGAGATTGTTCATCAGCATGCGCAGTGGCGCTTCGGTCAGCCAGCTCTTGGCCGTAAGCTCGGTGCCGGTGGCGGCGCGGATGACGCGGGCATTGTCGATGCGGGTATGTTGGGTCATGCAAAAACCTCCCTTGGAGTGGGTGTCAGCTGCCCGCCCAGGCGAGCGCGGTTTTGAGGATGTCCGTCAGCGTCGCCCGGATCGGGGCGGCAAAATCGGCATCGTAGCGAACCGGCCAGTTCGACGGCTCGCCCTTGCCTTCGGGCTCGAGCAGGTAGCCGCGATTGGCGATCTCCATCTGCAGCCCATGGATGCCTTGGGCAGGATCGGCGTGGTGACGGGTGATCCAGCCGCCCTTGAAGCGGCCATTGACCACCCACGGGCGACCGGTCGCGGCGATGATCGCCGTCACCTTGTCCTGTAACACCGGATCGGTGCTCTTGCCGTCATTGGTGCCGAGATTGAAGACCGGAAGCTTGCCTTCGAACAGGCGTGGCAGCACCGAGCGGATCGAGTGGCAATCGTAGATCACGATCTTCGGATGCAAGGCCCTGAGGCGCGCGATCTCGCTTTCGAGGACAGCGTGATAGGGATCGAAATAGGCCTCACGACGCCTGGAAATCTCGTCCGCATCCGGCTCCTGCCCTGCTTTGTAGAGAGGGTCGCCGTCAAAAGTGACGGTCGGGCAAAGCTCGGTCGTTGTCTGGCCAGGATAGAGCGAAACACCTGAAGGGTCACGGTTCACGTCGATGATCGAGCGCGAAACCGTGGTGCGCACGATGGTTGCGTCGAGATCTTCAGCGAAGGCGTAGAGCTGATCGATCCACCAATCGGTGTCCCGCCTAGCCAGCCAGGGCGAGACGAAACGGTCATCGAGCCCGACAAGCTCGGTTCCGGTGTGCGGCAAGCTCACCAGCAAAGGTGCGTTGCCTCTGATAACAGTGAGCCAGGGCGTGTCGCTCATGCCTGGGCACCCGAGATTTGCGGCAGGCCGACGCCAGCGATCGCCTTGACGACCCCGCCGCTGCGGACCAGCGCGATGGCCTTTTCCATGTCAGGATGGAAATGGCGATCTTCGTCGAGATGCGGCACCTGCGCACGGACAAGCTTGCGCACTGCCTCGAGCGCTTCGCTGGAAGCGAGCGGCGCGTGGAAATCGCAGCCCTGCGCTGCCGCGAGCAGTTCGATGCCGACCACGCCACAGGCATTTTCGATCATCGACAGCAGCCGGCGCGCGCCGTGGGCGGCCATGGAGACGTGATCTTCCTGGTTGGCCGAGGTCGGGATCGAATCGACTGATGCCGGATAGGCCTTCTGCTTGTTTTCCGAGACCAGTGCCGCAGCGGTCACCTGTGGGATCATGAATCCGGAATTCAGCCCCGGCTTCGGCGTCAGGAACGCCGGCATGCCGGACAGTGCTGGGTCGACGAGCATGGCAATGCGCCGTTCGGACAACGAACCGATCTCGCAAACGGCCAAAGCGATCATGTCGGCGGCGAACGCCACCGGCTCGGCGTGGAAATTGCCGCCTGACAGCGCTGTGTCGTCCTCGGTGAAGATCAGCGGGTTGTCGGTGACACCGTTGGCTTCGGTGCCGAGTGTATCTGCGGCCTGGCGCAGCAAGGTCAGGGCCGCGCCCATCACCTGGGGCTGGCAGCGTAGACAGTACGGATCCTGCACACGCTCGTCGCCGACTCGGTGGCTCTCGCGAATGGCACTGCCGGCCATCAGATCGCGCAAGGCATCGGCTGTTTCGATCTGGCCGCGATGTTTTCTCAACACATGGATGCGCGGGTCGAACGGTGCGTCCGAGCCCTTAGCCGCATCGGTCGACAGCGCGCCGGTGACGAGCGCCGACTGGTAGAGCACTTCCGCCTCGAACAGGGCAGCAAGCGCATAGGCGGTCGAGAACTGGGTGCCGTTGAGCAGCGCCAGGCCTTCCTTGGCGCCGAGCGTGATATGCTCGAGCCCATGCGTGACGAAAGCCACCTTGGCAGGCACGATGCCATGCGGGGTATGGCAGTCGCCGACGCCGATCATCGTGGCCGTCATGTGCGAAAGCGGCGCCAGATCACCCGATGCGCCGACCGAACCCTGTCCCGGGACCACCGGGATGACGTCCCTGGCGAGCATCGCCTGCAAAAGATCGATCGTCTCGGGCCTTATGCCTGAGGCGCCCTGCGCCAGGCTCGCGAGTTTCAGCGCCATCATCAACCGCGCCACGGCGACCGGCATCGGTTCGCCGACGCCTGCGGCGTGCGACAGCACGATGTTGCGTTGCAGGGTTTCGAGATCAGCTGTGGGAATGCGGACGCTGGCGAGCTTACCGAAGCCGGTGTTGATGCCGTAGACCGGCTCGCCCTTGGCGACGATCCGCGCCACAGTCTCGGCGCTGGCCTTGATCTTGGGCCGGCACGCCGGATCGAGTTCGGGAACTGCGCCGCGATAGATGGCGCGCCAGTCGGCGAGCGTGGCATTGCCCGGGTTCAGCACAAGCGTTGTCATTTCCCTCTCCAGATA
>NZ_JBFUKO010000332.1:0-6006 GCF_056400805.1 Aminobacter sp. P4_H6_2 | reverse complement strand
TCCCTACAACGACAAAAGCAGCGTCCATCTTCTCCCATCCTTGCCTAATCGGGCTTCGCTTGCGGCCCTGGCGACTGTTCGGGGTCGATGGAACGGCGGACGAAGACCCAAGCTCTCCCACGGGCTTGGTGTCCCAAAGGAACTTCGGTCTCCCGTCCGCCACCGCACCGCTAGCAATAGCAGATGCGGCAACGTTCAAGTTACAAGGAAAAAAGATCAATCGCCGGCGACGAAGAACGCCCAGCGGCCCTCGGGCGTGATGCCGAGGCGGTAGAAGACGTAAGCGCCGTATTGCTTCATGTCCTCGTAGTCGCCGGCGGTGACGATCTTGAACAGTTCGACTTTCTGGCGCGGATCGAGCTTGTCGAGTGGGATGCCGAAGAAATAGGGCCAGACATAGAGGTCCTCGTCGGTGCCTTCGCCGAGATGGACGTAGCCCGCATTCAGAACCTCTTCCATGATGGCGAGGATTTCCTGGCCTTCGCCGTCGCCGGACAGCCCCTTGATGAAGGCGATCGGGTCGCCTTCGACTTCGGTGAAAGACAACTGCGGCATGGCATCGCCCTTGCCGATCAGCGGTCGAAGCTTTTCGATGTCACCGGTCTTGGCGGCTTCGACGAGCAGGCTGCGCATGCGCGCGACCGGCTCGGGCAGGCGGCTGAGATCATAGACGATCTCGGGCAGTGGTCCCTCGGTGTCGAGATGTGGCGCGGCAGGTCCAGTGGCGTCAGGCGTTGCCGGCTCGTCCTGGGGTTCGGTCTGCTGGTCTTCGGGCGCTTGGTCGGTGGCAGGGGGATTGGCTGCCGGCGGCGTCTGGATCGGGTCGGGCATTGGCACTGACTTTTCCGGCGTGCCCTGATCCGTCGCGGGCTTTTGCGGCGTGACAGGTGCAGGAATCTCTTCGCGCTTGATCTCGCTCAGTGCGAACGCCGTTGAGGCATGAAGCGGCAGGACAAGCGACGCGGCAAGGCCGAGAACAGCAAGTTTCAATGCGCCTCGGGGCGCCGTATCAGTCTGTGGCCGCATCAATTCCAGGCTCCGGTAYTCTAGAGTGCCGCGCGTCCTATCGGATGCGCTAGTGACGCTCCACCACTTCAAATCTGCCCGGCATGATGGCGAAACCGTGTCGGCTAGTCAAAGAACTGGGGTTGGGCTCAATGCCGCAGGCGCAGCGGCTCGAAGTCGCCAGCCTCGACCTTGGCACGCATGCGGTCGAGCATTGCAAGGGCAGCGCGCTCGCCATTGGCGGCCACGATCTCGGCAAAAGCGGTCGCTAGCGCTGCTTCGGCGATGATCTCGGGCTCGATGCCGGCGGACAGTCCCTCGGCCCATGCCTCATTGTGGCTCTCGACGGCGGTCAGGCGCTTTTCTTCCCGAACCAGGGCGTCGATGTCGGTTACGCTTTGTTCCATTTCGGTCTTTCACCCTGCCAAGCGACCCGGTGATTCGGATCAACTTGAGCTATCCCTTTAATGTCCCGTTAAGACAGCTAACACAATCGGCAGGCCGTGTACCCTCGGCAATGCCGAGAAAGTAAATAGCCTGTTAATTACCGTAGCGCGAGGCGATGTCGCGGCTGAGTGCCTCGCCTTCCTTCATGTAGCGGGCAATMGCCGCAGTCGCGGACGGCGTGCAGGCAGTGTAGGCGCCGTCGAAAGAGCGATAGCCGCGGTTGAAACTGGCGATGAACCGGGCGCGGCGCTCGTGCGAGGGATTCTCGGCCTGGAGCAGCTTTTCCATCTCGCCGCGCCATTCGGTGCCCTTTTCGCCGCACAGATTGCGCAGGAAATGCAGCGACCCCAAGACTTCGGCCAGCCGCAGCAGGCCGGGCTCGAAGKGAGCGTCGACAGCCCGCGCCGGTGCTGCGAACACGGTGCTCGCGGCAAGCGTCATGGCAATCAACAAGGTCGAAGCGCGGCTCATAAGCTTTTGTGGCGAAACAATTTGTCGCCGGCAAGGCTGCAGCTCGGTCTATCCCGGCAGAATTACGTGGCCGTCCAGAAGTTCAAGCACGATCTCCAGCGTCGAATCGGTCAGCGGCAGGCGCTTGATCTCTTCGAGGTCATGAAACGCCGCCTCGTCGGCGTCGTCGCCGCTGATCGGTTCGCCGCCGATATGACGCGCGCCGAAGACGGTGAGCAGGTAGACCGAAGCACCTTCGGCTCGACTGTCGATGAGGATCTCGCGCAGCGGCACCAGCGTGCCGACAGCGATGCCGGTCTCTTCCATGAGTTCGCGGCGGGCGGCGTCCTCAAGGGTTTCATCGGCTTCGACCCGACCGCCGGGAAAGGCATAGAGGCCCTTGGAAGGCGCGCGGCCACGGCGAACGAGCATGATCGCGCGGTCGCGCAACACGGCGACCGAAACTGCGGGGACTATTGTTGCGTCGATCATCTCACCACCCTTGGCCTTGCTCCATTGGGGAGCGGCGGGCCGAGACTGCTTTAGCGGTTGCGGTCGCAGCGATCCATCGCCACTTTCAGGACGAGTATGAGCGAAGGCCAAAAATCATGTGCGGACGAATAGCGGTTCTGGCGTCACCCGACGAAACGGCCGCCTTTCTGGGCGTCGGAGATCTCGAAAGTTTTCCGCCGCGCTACAATGTGGCGCCGACGCAGCCGATTCTCGTTGTGTTGGCCGGCCCGCAGCGTCCGCCCGGCTCGAACCTGCCCGACCGCATGGCGCTGCTGGCGCGGTGGGGGCTGATCCCCGCCTGGACGAAGAACCCGGCCGACATGCCGCTTTTGATCAACGCGCGTTCCGAATCGGCGATCGAAAAGGCCTCGTTCAAGGCCGCGATGCGCCACAGGCGCGCGCTGATCCCGGTTTCCGGCTTCTACGAATGGAAAAAGCTGCCGGGCAACCGGCGCCAGCCCTATTGGCTGAGGCCGCGCAAAGGCGGTCTGGTGGCGCTGGCCGGGCTTATGGAAACTTGGAGCGAGCCGGGCGGCTCGGAGATGGACACCGCAGCCATCCTGACCACCAGCGCAAGTGCCGACATCCTGCATATCCACGACCGCATGCCGGTAGTCATCCAGCCTGAGGATTTCGCCCGCTGGCTCGACTGCCGCACCCAGGAGCCGCGCGACGTCGCCGAACTGATGCGCCCGGCACAGACCGATTTCTTCGAGCAGATTCCGGTGTCGGAACTGGTCAACAAGGTCGCCAATGTCGGGACCGAAATCCAGGAGCGGGTCGAACCGCTGCCTGAAGCAGCGCCCGCCAAGCCAAAAGTGGAAAAGCGTAAGTCCAGCGACGACGACCAGATGAAACTGTTTTGAGGTCACGCTAGAAGGTCTGCGTGTCCACGCCCATCGTTTCCGCCGCCATTTCCGGTTTTCTGCTTGGTGCGTCGCTGATCATCGCGATCGGCGCGCAGAACGCGTTCATCCTGCGCCAGGGGCTGCTGCGCCAGCACGTTTTCATCTTGAGTCTGATCTGCGCGCTGTCGGACGCATTGCTGATCGCCGCTGGCGTCGCCGGGCTAGGCACGCTGATTTCGCAATCGCCGAACCTGATCATGGCGGTGACGGTCGGCGGCGCACTGTTCCTGTTCACCTATGCGGCGATCGCCTTTCGCCGCGCCCTGAAGCCCGAAGTGCTGCAGGCGGCCGAATCGGGCGAGACGAGGCTGTGGCCGGCTGTCGCCGCCTGTCTCGCCTTCACCTTCCTCAACCCGCATGTCTATCTCGACACGGTGGTGCTGTTGGGCGGCCTTTCGGCCGCCTACGAAGGTCAGGCGCGCCTTGCCTATGGGCTCGGCGCTGCGACCGCATCGTTCGTCTGGTTCTTCGGGCTCGGCTATGGCGCCCGGCTTCTCGAGCCGGTCTTTGCCCGGCCTGCCGCGTGGCGCGTGCTCGATCTTCTGATCGGCGTGGTGATGACCGCGATCGGTCTCAGCCTGGTGAGCCGGGCCTAGGCTGCCTTGGTAAGCTTGGGCTGTGCCTTGTCTTTCTTCGGCGCGCAGATCAGCGCGGCAAGAATTGCTGCGGGGCCGATGGCCCGGTAGTGCTTGGCGAGCTCGGCGTACTGGCTACGCGCTCGGTCTGCTTCGGCTTGTTTTCGTTTCATTGGTCTCTTCCCTAAAGTCAGCTCTGTTGAGAGCGGCTGCATTTGCTTACGGATTCGGTCGAATTCGTGGCATGCAGCGCCTTTTATCCGGGCAATGTTTCATTAACGTGCCGGGATGCTTAATAAATTGTTTCGGTACTGCGTTCGTTCCGGTTCGGGCGGTAAAGTTTCATGTCGCTGCGTCTTGACGGCAACAGGTTCGTGAGGCGATAAAGCCCGTGATGAAAACGTCTTTCGCCATTTCCGGCACTTGCATTATTGGCTAGCGTTCGCGCTGGTCAGGACGTTTTCGCCTCATCTTCACACGAGACAGGTCAAACGCCCGGGCCAGCAGGCCAGGGGAGAAGCATGTCTGATTCAATGAAAAAGCCTGCGGCATTCAAGGGCTTGCGCCTTACCAACACGCTGACGCGCACGAAGGAAGACTTCGTGCCTATCGATCCGCTAAACGTGCGGATGTATGTCTGCGGGCCGACCGTCTACGACTTCGCCCATATCGGCAATGCGCGCCCGGCGATCGTTTTCGACGTGCTGTTCCGCCTGCTGCGCCATGTCTATGGCGCCGATCACGTCACCTATGTGCGCAACCTCACCGACCTCGATGACAAGATCAACGCGCGCGCCCTGCGCGACTTCCCCGATCTGCCGCTCAACGAGGCGATCAGGCGCGTCACCGAAAAGACGGCGAACCAGTACCAGGCCGACGTCAAGGCGTTGGGCTGCCTCGAGCCGACCGTCGAGCCGCGGGCAACGGAGTTCGTGCAGCCGCGTGCCGACGGCCGCGCCGACATGATCACCTTGATTCTCAGCCTCATCGAACGCGGCCATGCCTATGAAGCTGAAGGCGAGGTGCTGTTCGACACCGGCTCGATGGCGGACTACGGGCAATTGTCGAAGCGCAATCTCGACGAGCAGCAGGCAGGCGCCCGCGTCGAGGTCGAGGCGCACAAGAAGAACCCCGGCGATTTCGTTTTGTGGAAGGCGTCCTCGGCCGAAGAGCCGGGCTGGGAAAGCCCCTGGGGCCGCGGCCGCCCCGGCTGGCACATCGAGTGCTCGGCCATGGCATCGGCCTATCTCGGCGAGGTCTTCGACATTCATGGCGGCGGGCTCGACCTGATCTTCCCGCATCATGAAAACGAGATCGCCCAGTCGCGCTGCGCCCACGGCACCGAAGTCATGGCCAACTACTGGATGCACAACGGCTTCCTTCAGGTCGAGGGCCAGAAGATGTCCAAGAGCCTGGGCAACTTCTTCACCATCCAGGAACTGCTGGAGACCGAGCGTTTCGGCGGCCGTAAATGGCCGGGCGAGGTGCTCAGGCTGGCGATGCTGATGACGCATTATCGCGAGCCGATCGATTTTAGCGTGAGGAAGCTGGAGGAGGCCGAGAACACGCTTCGCAAATGGAAGCGCGCGGCAGACGCGGCTGGCACGGCGGACAGTCACGTTCCCGAAGCACTGGTTGCGGCGCTGAGCGATGACCTGGCAACGGCCACCGCGTTCCATGGGTTGTCGCAGCTGGCGAGCGAGGCGGCTGCGAATGTCGAAGCGGCTGCGAGATTGAAAGCGGCACTGCTGTTTCTCGGTTTTGGGCTGGATGCGGCCGAGGTCGACGAGGCTGCTGTTGCCGACGTGATCGCGGAACGCCTCGCCTTCATCGCTGCCAAAAACTGGGCCGAGGCGGATCGCATTCGCGACGAGCTTCTGGCGCAGGGCGTGCAGCTCAAGGACGGCAAGGATCCGGTTTCGGGCGAGCGCGTGACGACCTGGGAGGTCAAGCGGTGATGATGGTGGTGCACGGCGTGGATAGGTTGGGGCTGTATGCCCCCCTCTGCCCTGCCGGGCATCTCCCCCTCAAGGGGGGAGATCATGCTGTGGCGGCGTTTTGCCTTGGCTTGAAACGTTGGCGATTGGGCTGGTCGGTAGATGACAGTG
>NZ_JBFUKO010000331.1:0-6012 GCF_056400805.1 Aminobacter sp. P4_H6_2 | reverse complement strand
GGCAAGAGCAGCATGCTCAATGCCATTTCAGGCGCACTTGTACTCGATTCCGGTCAGATCCTCATCAATGGCGACGATGTATCGGATATGCCGGTCCACAAGCGCGCGATCCGTTTGGCGCGCGTCTTCCAGGACCCGATGAAGGGCACCGCCGCCTCGATGACGGTTGCCGAAAACATGCTGCTCGCTGATCTGCGCTCCAAGAAGCGCACTTTGCGCCAGGGCCTCAATCCGACCCGCCTGGCCACCTACAAGGAACGCCTTGAACTCCTTGGGCTCGGCCTTGAAAATCGCCTCGACACCCGCGTCGAACTGCTTTCGGGCGGCCAGCGCCAGTCGCTGTCGCTGATCATGGCGGTTGGCGGCTCACCGGATCTGCTGTTGCTCGACGAGCATACCGCAGCGCTTGATCCGCGCACCGCCGACATCGTCATGAAGGCGACCGTGCGTGCCGTCGAGGCGCTGAAGCTCACCACTTTGATGGTGACTCACAACATGCAGCATGCCGTCGATTTCGGTCACAGCGTCATCATGCTCGACGCCGGCAAGCTCCGCCTCGAAATCTCCGGCGAGGAAAAGGCCAAGGTCACTGTTGTCGACCTGATCGGCCATTTCTCCGTGAAAACCGACCGCATGTTGCTGGCGAGCTGATCATCATGGACTTTATCCAGACTGTTTTCACGAGCTTCGTCGCGCTCATTCCCGTCACCCTGGCGCAGAGCCTGATCCTTGCATTCGTCGTGCTCGGCATCATGATCCCGTTCCGTACGCTCAACTTCCCCGACCTCACCAGCGAAGGTGCGTTTCCGCTCGGTGGCTGCGTCTGCGGCGTGCTTCTGGCGTCTGGCGCTTCACCGCTGACGGCGATTGCGGTTGCGCTGATCGCCGGCTTCCTTGCCGGCTGCTGCACTGCCTTCATCCATCTGCGTTTCCGCATCCACACGCTGCTCGCTGGCATCTTGATGATGACGATGCTCTACAGCATCAATCTGCGCATCATGGGCAAGTCGAACCTTTCTGTCTTCGGCGCGCCCACCGTGTTCGACTGGGCACCGTTCGTCCAGCCGGGCTTCCCGGCGGCCAAGATCATCGTGGCTGGCCTGATCGGGGCCATCGTCTTCATCCTGCTCAACATGTTCTTCAAGACCGAGAAGGGCACAGCGATCCGCGCGGTCGGCGCCAACCCCGACATGGCCGAAGCACAGGGCATCAATGTCTGGGTCGCTACCATTGGCGGCGTGGGCCTTGCCAGCGCGTTTTCGGCAACCAGCGGTGCGCTGATGGTGCAGAGCCAAGGCTTTGCCGACGTCAATATGGGCCTCGGCATCCTCATCAACGGCCTTGCCGCGCTGATGATCGGTGAAGCCATCGTCGGCAAGCAGACCGTGCTGCGCCAACTCGCGGCGCCGTTTGTCGGCGCTGTCGTCTACTACCAGCTGGTGTCGTTTTGTCTGGCGGCAGGCATGCCGCCCCCCGACCTGAAGCTCGCCACCGGACTGTTCGTGCTCGCCATGCTTGCTCTGCCGAGCCTGCGTCGCAGCCGGGGACCGGCACAAGCACGCGAAACCATTCGCGAATAATCAAGGATAGCCCGCATCATGACTGCAATTCCTGATCTCGCCGCGATCGAGGCCATGGACGCTGCCGATCCGCTGCGTTCGATGCGCGACCGCTTCATCTTGCCGGAAGGGGTGATCTATCTCGACGGCAATTCGTTGGGGGCTGCTTCGCACGCTGCCTTCAGCGAGCTCCAGGCGGCCGCGTCCAAGGAGTGGGCGCAGGACCTGATCCGGGCCTGGAACACCGCCGGGTGGTTCGACATGCCGACCGAGCTCGGCGACCGGATCGGCCGCCTGATCGGCGCCGCACCCGGCCAGACGGTTGTCTGCGACACCACCTCGACCAACATCTACAAGATTCTTCATGCAGCACTCGCGCTGCGRCCTGACCGCTCGGTCATTGTCGCCGAGGGCAACAGCTTCCCGACCGACCTGTACATGGCCGAGGGCGTCGCTTCGACGCGGGCTGGCACCGTGTTGCGTCTCGAAGGCGTCGATGCGCCCAGCATCGAAGAGCTGATCGACGAAAATGTCGCTGTGGTTCTGGTTAACCACGTCAACTACAAGTCGGGCGAATTGCGCGACATGGCGGCGCTGACCAGGAAGGCGCATGCAGCTGGCGCGCTGATCGTCTGGGACCTCTGCCACACGGCCGGCGCCCTGCCGGTCGACCTCGACGGGGCCAATGTCGATTTCGCCGTCGGCTGCACCTACAAATACATCAATGGCGGCCCCGGCGCGCCGGCCTTCATCTATGTGGCCACCCGCCATCTCGCCGATGTCCGCCAACCGCTGAGCGGCTGGTGGGGCCACGCGCGGCCCTTTGCWTTCGAGCAGGGTTATGCGGCCGATGCCGGCATCCGCCGGTTTTTGTGTGGCACCCAGCCGATCCTGACGATGCGCGCGCTCAAGGGCGCGCTCGACATCTGGGACGACGTCGACATGACGGCGCTCAGGACAAAAAGCATCGCCTTGACCGATCTGTTTATCCAGCTGGTCGAAGCGAAATGCGGCGCCTATGGCCTCGAGCTCGAAAGTCCCCGCGACGGCACCAAGCGCGGCAGCCAGGTTTCGTTCGTCCATCCGCACGCCTATCAGGTCATGCGGGCGCTGATCGAGCGTGGCGTGATCGGCGATTTCCGGGCGCCGGCAACGGTCCGCTTCGGCTTCACGCCGCTCTATGTCGGTTACAAGGATGTCTGGAAGGCAGTGGAAGTGCTCGAGGACATCATGCGCACCGGCGCGTGGAAGGACGAGCGTTTCGCCGTCAAGTCGGCGGTGACGTGAGCGACCAGAGTTAGGCTAGAGAGATTGTGAAAAGGGCGGCTGAGCCGCCCTTTTTCACACCCCGAGATAGTGGTCCTGAACCTCTGATGTCAGCGCATCAGGCGTGCCTTCGAACACCGTCACACCCTTCTCGAGCACGAAGCAACGGTCGGCCACCGGCAGCAGTTCGGCAAGCGTCTTGTCGACGACAAGGATCGACTGTCCGCTCGCCTTGAGCTTGCGGATCGCCGCCCAGATGTCGTGGCGGATGACAGGGGCAAGTCCCTCGGTCGCCTCGTCGAGAATGAGCAGGTTCGGATTGGTCATCAGCGCGCGGCCGATCGCCAGCATCTGCTGTTCGCCGCCCGACAGCGTGTTGGCATATTGGTCGCGGCGTTCACCGAGACGCGGAAACAGCTCGACCACTTTTTCCAATGTCCACTCGCTGCCGCGTGCTGCGGCAAGCAGGTTCTCCAGCACCGTCAGATTGGGAAAGCAGCGCCTGCCCTCCGGCACCAGGCCGAGGCCCAGGCGCGCGATGCGGTGCGGGCGCATGCCGGCGACCTGGCGGCCACCAAAGCTGATCGAGCCCGAGCGCGGTTTCGCAAGACCGAGGATCGAATTGATGGTCGTCGTCTTGCCCATGCCATTGCGGCCCATCAGTGCCACGACCTCGCCCTCCCTGACGTCGAGCGAGACGCCAAACAGCGCCTGCGATGCGCCGTAGAAGGTTTCGACTCCCTTGAGTTCGAGCAGGCTCACGCGGCTTCTCCGAGATAGGCCCGGCGCACTTCGGGATCGTTGCGGATCTCGTCCACCGTGCCGGTGGCGATGACGCGGCCATAGACGAGGACCGAGATGCGGTCGGCGAGCGCGAACACCGCGTCCATGTCGTGCTCGACCAGAAGTATCGGCGCTTCGCGGCGCAGGCCGTCGAGGAACTTTGTCAACGCTTTCGAGCCTTCAGGCCCCATGCCGGCCATAGGTTCGTCGAACAAAAAGGCCTTGGAGCCAAGCGCCAGCGCAATTGCGATTTCAAGCTGTCGGCGTTCGCCATGCGACAGCTCGGCGGCGGGCACGTAAGCGCGCCCGGAAAGGCCGACGCGCTCCAGCATCGCCATGGCCGGTTCGGTCAGGCTCTTGTCGTTCATGACTGGACGAAAAAAATGAAAGCTCGTTCCCTGACGCGCCTGCACGGCCAGCATCACGTTGCGCAGGGCGGAAAACTCCTGCGCCAGCGACGATATTTGGAAGCTGCGGCCGAGGCCGAACCGCGCACGCGCCGCCATGTCGAGCCCGGCCATATCCTGGACGAGAAAGCGAATGCTGCCGCTGTCGGGCCGCAGCGATCCCGAGATCTGGTGGATCAGCGTGCTTTTGCCCGCACCATTGGGGCCGATCAGGGCATGGATTTCGCCCGGCMTGAGATCAAGGCTGACGCCGTCGGTGGCCTTCAGCGCGCCGAAGGTCTTTTTGAGGTCGCGGATTTCGAGGACCGGCTCAGCCATGACGTGCCTTTCCAGCCAACAGGCCAAGCAGGCCACCGCGCGCAAACAAAACGACGCCGAGCAGGATCAGGCCTAAGAAGAACTGCCAGCGCTCGGTGATGCCGCCAAGCGCGAACTCAAACAGCACGTAGAGCATCGCACCCGCGACCGGGCCGAACAGCCGACCCTTGCCGCCGAGGATGATCAAAACGATGAGCTCGCCCGACATCTGCCAGGACAGCATCGAGGGGCTGACGAAACGGTTGAGGTCGGCAAACAGCGCACCGGCGAGGCCCGTGACCATGGCCGAGATGGCGAAGGTAACAAGCCTGATGTTGAAGGGCGCGATGCCGACGGCGGACAGCCTGGTCGCGTTCTGCCGCGCCGCCTGCAATGCGGCGCCGAAGCGCGAGCCACGCAGAAGCCAAAACAGGCCAAGTGCCGCCATCAGCACGACATAGCAGATCAGGAAATAGGGCAGGGGCTGCGCCGTATTCACGCCAGGAAAAGTGTTGCGGACATAGATCGACAGCCCGTCCTCGCCGCCATAGGCAGGCCAGGAAATGGCGAAGTAGTAGATCATCTGCGCGAAGGCGAGGGTGATCATGATGAAATAGACGCCCGTCGTGCGCAGGCTGATCACGCCGATCGGCAAGGCGACAAGACCGCAGACCATGATCGCCACCAGCCAGATCACCGGCATCGACGTCGTGCCTTGGATGCCAAAGAACAGCGGTTCGGCGTTGAAGGCGTGGGTCGCCAGGATGCCGGCGGCATAGCCGCCAAGACCGAAGAAGGCGGCGTGGCCGAAGGACACCAGCCCACCGAGCCCAAGGGCGATGTTGAGCCCGACGGCGGCGAGCGCGAGGATGGCGATACGCGTGGCAAGCGTGACGTAGAATTGCTCGCCCATGGCTGTCGCGCCGAGCGGGATCGCCAGCAACAGGAGCGCCAGCAGAATGTTGACGATGGTTTCGCGGCTCATGGCGGCCCTCACGACTGCGCCGCAAACAGGCCGCTCGGCCTGAAAGCGAGGATCAGGGCCATGACGATGTAGATCAGCATGGAGGCGAGCGAGGCACCGATCAGTCCCGCCTGGGCCGCCGGCATCATCAACGCCAGCGCTTTGGGCAACAGGAAACGACCCATCGTGTCGACGAGGCCGACGAGGATGGCGCCGAACAGCGCGCCCTTGATCGAGCCGATGCCACCGATGACGATGACCACGAAGGCGAGGATGAGCGCTGGCTCGCCCATTCCGACCTGCACCGATTGCAGCGCACCGACCAAAGCGCCGGCAAGGCCAGCAAGGGCGGCACCGAGCGCGAATACCACGGTGTAGAGTGTGCGGATGTCGACACCGAGGGCCGCGATCATCTCGCGGTCGGACTCGCCTGCGCGGATGCGCATCCCAAGGCGGGTGCGCGAGATTAGCAGATAGAGCCCGACAGCAACCGCGATGCCGACGCCGATGATGGCGAGGCGATAGAGCTGGTACTGGCCACCGCCTGGCAGGGGCACAGCACCTTGCAGCAGCGGCGGAATGTCGAGATAGAGCGGGAACGAGCCGAACAGCCAGCGCGTGCCTTCCGAAAAGATCAGGATCAGCGCAAAGGTCGCCAGCACCTGGTCGAGATGGTCGCGCTCATAAAGCCTGCGGATCACAAGGATTTCCATTATCGCGCCTGCGGCTGCCGCGG
>NZ_JBFUKO010000330.1:0-6020 GCF_056400805.1 Aminobacter sp. P4_H6_2 | reverse complement strand
CTTCTCTACATAGAGGCCGTGACCGAACGGCAGCAGTTCCGCGACGGCCGATCCCACGTCCTCGGCATTCTTCAGGTTGAGCCGCACCGCGCCCAGCTCGCTCTTGTGGGCAACGCCGAGCGCCTTGAGTGCGACAGGGTGGCCGAGCATGTCGGCGGCCTCGATCGCTTCTGCAACAGTCGCCGTGCGACGTCCGGCTGGCACCGCGAGACCCGCCTCACGCAGCAGGGATTTGGCGGCGGCTTCGTCGAGGGTTTTGCGAGAAACACCCCCCTCTGGCCTGCCGGCCATCTCCCCCTCAAGGGGGGAGATCAGGCCTGCATCCACGCCCTGGCCAATCTGAGATGTCGCTCCAACAGCCTCTGCGGTCGCGGAAAAGGCGCCGTCACAGACGCGAATGATCTCCCCCCTTGAGGGGGAGATGGCCGGCAGGCCAGAGGGGGGCGAACTCGCGCTCACCCTCGCAGCAACCGGCTTCGCYCAAGCCTCTCCCACAAACGCCGCCGCCTCCGCCGCGTCCATCGCCTCGGCAATGCCCTGCAACGGCACGATGCCACGTCGAAACAGCTCGGTTGCGTGCTCTTCGGTCAGGTTTTCCGACATGGACGCCACCACCGCACCGCGCGCGGAATTGGCCTTCAGCGCTGCCTCGAACGCCCTGACGGTCGGCCACCAGTCGGCATCCGAGCAGCGGTCGTTGCGCGGAAAGTCCAGCACCAGGATGTTGAGGTCGAAGCCACCAGATACCATCGCCGTGAAGGTCGCCGTCATCGCCGCTTCGTCGTTCCAGATGAAGGTGTGATAGTCGAGCGGATTGGCGACCGCGACGAAAGCGCCGAGCGTCGATTTTACCCGCGCATAGTGATCAGGTGAGAGTGCGGGGAAATGTAAGCCACGGCCCTCAACACTGTCAGCCATGACCGACGCCTCGCCGCCCGAACAGCTCATCGACGAAAGCCTGCGGCCAGGCAACGGCCCAAGCGCGTGCAGCAGCTTCAGCGCCTCGAGGAATGACGGGATGGTGTCGACTCGCGCGATGCCGAGGCGTTTGAGGAAAGCGTCGGAAGCCGCGTCCGAGCCGGCAAGCGAGGCGGTGTGCGAGATGGTCGCTGCCCGCGCCTGTTCGGAGCGGCCGACCTTCATGGCGACAATAGGCTTGTTCAGCTCACGCGCCCGCGCGGCAAGCCGCTCGAAACCGGCAACCTTGTCGAAACCTTCGATGTGCAGGCCAAGGCAGGATACCCGCTCATCCTCGATCAGGCCGAGCGCCATCTCCGACAGGCCGGTCTGCGCCTGATTGCCTGCCGTCATCAGGAAGGCGACCGGCAGGCCGCGCTTCTGCATGGTCAAATTGCAGGCGATGTTGGAGGACTGGGTGATGATGGCTGCGCCGCGGGTGCCCTGCGCCAGCCGCTGGCCGCCATGCTGGTCGGGCCACAGCAGCGCGCCATCGGCATAGTTGATCAGGCCGTAGCAGTTGGGTCCGATGACAGGCATCGCACCGGCGGCCGCGACCAGTTCGGCCTGCAAGCGCTCACCGTCGGCATCGTCGTTGCCGGCCTCGAGGAAGCCCGAGGCAAAGCAGATCGCACCGCCTGCCCCGCGCTCGGCCAGTGCCTTGATAACTTCGAGCGTCAGGAAGCGGTTGACCCCGACAAAGGCGGCGTCGGGCGCCGCAGGCAGTTCGGCAACCGAACGGAAGGTCTTGATGCCTTCGACCTCGTCCTTGGTCGGATGCACCGGCCAGATGTCGCCAGAAAAGCCCATCTTGAGACACTGCTTAACCACGGCCGCAGCCTGGGAACCGCCGAATACGGCGATGGATTTAGGACGCAGGAGGCGTTCGAGGCGGCTCATGCTCGACGCCTCCCCTTCTCTCCTTGTGGGAGTTCTGTCGCGCCCATCATCCCCCCACCGCTCTGAGCAGCGCGCGCGAAATGATATGCCTCTGGATTTCTGACGTACCTTCCCAGATGCGCTCGACGCGCGCGTCGCGCCAGATACGCTCGAGCGGCAGGTCGTCCATCAGCCCCATGCCGCCATGGATCTGGATCGCCTCGTCGGCGACGAAAGCCAGCATCTCGGTGGCCTTGAGCTTGGCCATCGCCATGTCCTGGTCGGTAACTGTGCCCTGGTCGTATTTCCAGCCAGCCTCCATCACCATCAGCTCCGCCGCCTTGAGCTCGGTCGCCATGTCGGCGAGCTTGAACGATACGCCCTGGAACTTGCCGATCTGCTGGCCGAACTGCTCGCGTTGAGCGGCATATTCGATGGCGTGGCCAAGCGCGCGTTCGGCTCGGCCAAGGCATGTGGCGCCGACCTGCAGGCGGGTCGCCCCCAGCCATGAATTGGCGACCTCGAAGCCCTTGTGGACCTCGCCCAGTACCTGGCTCCCCGGCAGCCGGYAGTCGTCGAACTCCAGCACCGAATTGGTGTAGCCGCGATGCGAGACATTTCGGTAGCCGTCGCGCACCGTGAAGCCCGGCGTGCCCTTGTCGACGAAGAAGGCGGTGATCTTCTTGCGCTTGCCGCGCGGACTGTCTTCTTCGCCCGAGGCCATGAAGACGATGGCGAAGTCAGCGATGTCGGCGTGGCTGATGAAATGCTTGGTGCCGTTGAGCACCCAGTCGCTGCCGTCCTGAACAGCCGATGCCTTCATGCCGCGCAGGTCGGAGCCAGCGCCCGGCTCGGTCATGGCCAGGCAGTCCGACTTCTCGCCGCGAATGCACGGAAAGAGGTACTTTTCCCGCTGCTCCGGCGTGCCCGCGAGCAGGATGTTCGACGGCCGCGCAACGCAGGTCCAGTGCAGCGCATAGTTGGCGCGGCCAAGCTCCTTTTCGTAGAGCAGCCAGGTCAGCGTATCGAGCCCGGCACCGCCGACCTCCGCCGGCATGTTGGCGGCGTAAAGCCCTGCGGCGATCGCCTTGGCCTTGATCTCCTCGATCAACTCACGCCGGAGATGGCCAGTTCGTTCGACCTCCTGCTCATGCGGATAAAGCTCGTTTTCGACAAAGGCGCGCGTCGTGTCGACAATGAGTTGCTGTTCCTCGGAAAGTCCGAAATGCATGAAATCACCTGTCAGGTTGAATGTGCGTCCTTCGAGGCTCGCTGCGCTCTCACCTCAGGATGAGGACCGGCTGCGCGCGACACCCTCGAACGGAAAGGCTTGTGCAGACGGTCCTCATCCTGAGGTGCGACCCTGAGCTTGTCGAAGGGGAGCCTCGAAGGACGCACGATGCGTTTCATTGCGTCAGGCCTTCTTTTTCTTCTTCGGCTTTTCGGCCCTTGCCTTTTCGGCGGCCTTCGACACCTTGGTGGCAGCGAGCTTGGAAAGCTGCTTGGTGTAGTCCTTGTACAGCGCGCCGGCACCCCAGCCCTTGCCCTTGTTCTGCTTTGACAGCGCCTCCATGATCGCGACCAGATTGTCGTCTCGGATCCTATCCAGCGCGCGGATCGACCATATGTCGGAGTGCTCGTCCGACTGCGTGGCGATCAGGTCGACAAGCTCGTCGTTGAACTCCGGCACGTCCATCAGCTTGGTCCACGGCCATTTCAGGCATGGCCCGAACTGCGCCATGAAGTGGCGCATGCCCGCCTCGCCGCCGGCAACGCGATAGACCTGGAACATGCCCATCTGCGCCCAGCGCAGGCCAAAGCCATAGCGCATGATGTCGTCGAGTTCCTCGACCGTGCAGATGCCGTCCTTGATCAGCCACAGCGCCTCGCGCCAGGCAGCTTCGAGCAGCCGGTCGCCGACAAAAGCCTCGATCTCCTTGCGGATGACGACCGGCTTCATGCCGATCGACGCATAGATTTCCTTGGCGACCTCGATCGCCTCGGGAAATGTCTGCTCGCCGCCGACGATCTCGACGATCGGCAACAGATAGACCGGGTTGAACGGATGGCCGACGACCAGTCTTTCAGGGTGCTTCTTCATCGCCACCTGCATGTCGGACGGCTTGATGCCCGAGGTCGACGAACCGATGATCGCATTGGCGGGTGCATGAAAATCGATCTCGGCCAGCACCTTGTGCTTGAGGTCGAGTCTTTCAGGCACGCTTTCCTGGATGAAATCAGCGTCGGCGACCGCCTCGGCTATGGTCTTGGCGAAGGTCAGTCTGCCCTCCTTGGGCAGGCCGCCGGGCAGCATCTGCTTGTAGGCGCGGCGCGCGCCTTTCATCACTTCGCCGACCTTGCGCGAGGCCTCGGGATCGGGGTCGAAGATCGAAACGTCAATGCCGTTGAGCAGCAACCGAGCCACCCAACCGGCGCCGATGACCCCGCCACCGATGGCGGCTGCTTTGGTGATGGTGCTCATGCGGGCGCTCCGCTTCTCTCTTTGGCTGTTTCAGGATTGACCAGCGCAACGCGTTCGCCGACGCGGATGACAGCCGGGTCGTAGGCCTTGCGGGCGAAGACCTCGATCACGAAGGGTCGGAAAAACGCGATCGGCAAGGTTTCGTAGTCAGGGTCGAAGCTCGACTGGTCCCAACGTTCGCAGAACTGGTCGCAATCGTTGTAATAGGCATGGCCGGCGAATTTATCGCGAGCGTGGCGGTCGCCGCCGAGATGATGCGCATAATAGAGGCGCTGGAAGTCGCCGTGCTTTTCCACTACCCAGGCGCACTGCTCGCGCACGAAAGGTTTCAGGATCGCCGCTGCGTATTCGTCGTGATTGTAAGGCGCGTAGATGTCACCGATGTCGTGCAAGAGTRCACAGGCGATCCAGTCGGTGTCCGCGCCGTCGCGAAAGGCGCGTGTGGCTGCCTGCAGCGAGTGGCCGAGACGGCTGATCTTGTAGCCCGACAATCCCTCGTCGAGTTGGACCAGCGCGCCGAGCAGACGATCGCCGGTCTTGGCGGCATAGTCGATCTCATGGGCCGTCAAGAACGTATAGTCGTCCTTGTCGCCATCCTTCATGGCGGTGAATTTGACTGTGGTCATGTCAACCTCCTCTTGCCGATCGACATCTCCATCACGTTGCAATCGGTGCCCGTTTGGTCAGATTGAGCTTCTTGCGAACCTCCTCCGGTCCGAGCACCCGCGCGCCGAGATTCTCGACGATGCTGACAGCGCGTTCGACCAGCTGCGCGTTGGTGGCGAGCACGCCCTTGCCGAGCCACAGATTGTCTTCGAGGCCAACACGCACATTGCCACCGGCAATCACTGCGGCTGCCGCATAAGCCATCTGGTTGCGCCCCAACGAAAAGGCCGACCAGTTCCAGGTCGACGGCACATTGTTGACCATCGCCATGAAGGTGTTGAGGTCGTYGGGCGCACCCCACGGCACGCCCATGCACAGCTGCACCAGCGCGTCGGGCTTGAGCACGCCTTCTTCGACCAATTGCTTGGCAAACCACAGATGACCGGTGTCGAAAGCCTCGATCTCCGGCTTGACGCCCATGGCCGTCATCATGCCACCCATGGCACGCAGCATGCCGGGTGTGTTGGTCATGACGTAGTCGGCCTCGGCGAAATTCATCGTGCCACAATCAAGCGTGCAAATTTCCGGCAGGCACTGGCGCACATGCTCCATGCGGTTGGTGGCGCCGCCCATGTCGGTGCCGGCTTGCTTGAGCGGCAGCGGCGCTTCCGGCGAACCGAACACCATGTCGCCGCCCATGCCTGCGGTGAGGTTCAGCACGACATCGACATTGGCGTCGCGAATGCGCTCGGTCACTTCGCGGTAAAGGTGAATGTCGCGGCGCGGCTTGCCAGTCTCAGGGTCGCGGACATGGCAATGGACGATCGCAGCACCCGCCTTGGCGGCATCGATGGCTGAGTCTGCGATCTGCTTGGGCGAGCGCGGCACATGCGGGCTACGGTCCTGCGTGCCGCCGGAACCGGTCACGGCACAGGTGATGAACACGTCCTGGTTCATGGCAAGCGGCATCGGACTTCCTCCCAATCGGATATGCGATCAGCATGCCTGACTTGCAGAAGTCTGTTTTGCATTTTACGAAATCAAAATGGCAAAAGGCGAAAAACCTACGATCTTTCGCGCCGAGCGCATGCCGCTC
>NZ_JBFUKO010000329.1:0-6044 GCF_056400805.1 Aminobacter sp. P4_H6_2 | reverse complement strand
GGGTGATTCTGAAGATTCTTTCCAACCTCTGGCCTGTCGGCCACCGGCTTGATGCCGAGTTTCTGCAGTCGTGCTGCTTCCCCAACGCCCGACAGCATCAACAATTGCGGCGAATTGACCGCACCGCCGGAAAGGATCACCTCCTTGCGCGCGCACGCCAGTTTCACCTGTCCCGCCCGGGCGAACTCCACGCCAGTGGCGATGCCGCGCTCGATGACGACACGAAGGACTGGCGCATCGACGAACAGCGTCAAATTGGGCCGCTTCAGCGCCGGATGCAGGAACGCCGCAGACGCGCTCGACCGCTTGCCCTTGCCGATGGTCATGTCTACATGACCGAAAGCCTCGGGCGCATCCTTGTTGAGGTCGTCGGTGAGCGGCAACCCTTCCTGCCTGGCAGCGTCGAGGAACATGTCGCAGACCGGAGCTGTGCCCTGCCCCTTGGAAACCTGCAACGGCCCGTTGTCGCCATGGATGGCGCTCGCGCCACGTTCGTTGGTCTCCGACTTCATGAAATAGGGCAAGACGTCGTCATAACCCCAGCCGTCGCAGCCGAGCGCCTTCCAGTTGTCATAGTCGCTGCGATGGCCGCGCATATACATCATGCCGTTGATCGAACTCGACCCGCCAACGATACGCCCCTGCGCCCAGTAGAGCCGCCGCCCGCCCAATGCCTTTACCGGTTCAGTCTCGTAGCCCCAGTTGTAGGCCGGGTTAGTGCCGGTCGCGATATTGGCGCCCGGTATCTTCAGCAACAGCGCCTTGTCCAGCCCGCCCGCCTCGATGACTGCCACACGCATTTCGGGGTTTTCTGAAAGCCTTGCGGCAAGCACGCAGCCGGCGGCACCTGCGCCAACGATGACGTAGTCGAATTCGAGGTCGTCGGTGCTTGTCATTTCTTGAAATCTCGCCGCAGCACGCCCTTTGGCCAAGGCAGATGCGCGTGTTCGGTCGCCAACGCCGACAGGCGGTCGGCTACATCTGGCACGACGATCTTCGCGGCCTTGCGCACGCGCAGGTCGACATGGATCGACAGGCCCTCGACGGTCGCTGCCCGATAATCCTGGTCGACGTTCCACAATTCGTGGAAATGGTGGACGCGCTTGAGGTCGGTCCACAGCACGGTACTGCGCGCCTCTAGCTTGGCGTCAGGCATCAGCTCGCGCTCGTAGCGCACGCTCTTTTCCAGCCGAAAGAAGCTGTAGCTGGTACTGCGGATGTAGTCGTCATGGATGCCGAACACCTCGAACAGTTCGGTCTCGGCGATGTCGAACACCCGGTCGTACCACGACACGTTCATATGCCGATTGACGTCGAGCCAATGCGGCTCGACGCTGCCGCGAAAGCTTATATGTGGGCGCGGCGTCTCGCTCGCAGCCGCATCCTCTCCAGCCATCCGTCCTTACTCCGCCGCCGCTGGAGCCGGAGCGTTCAATTTCTCGTCGAGTTCGGATGCCAGGCAGGAGAATTTCACCTTGCCGCGCTCGATGATCATCGCGCGATCGGCATAAGGTGCTGTCACAGCAAGATGCTGCTCGACGATGACAACCGCCGTCCCGGTCTGCGCCCACCGGCGCAGGAAGGCGAGGATCGGCGGCAGAAGCGCCTGGGCGAGGCCCATCGAAGGTTCGTCGCAGAGCAGAACCTTCGGCTGAGCGATGAAGGCCTGGCCGAGCGCCAGCATCTGCTGCTGTCCGCCTGACAGGTCACGGGCGTAGAGCTTGTGCTTTTCCTTGAGGATCGGAAAAACCGCGTAAATTTCCTCGACAGCATTGTTGAAACCGGCCCGGTCGCCGCGCCGTGCCGCAGCTCCCATGCGCAAATTGTCGAACACGCTGAGCTCGGGAAACACCCGGTGCCCGTCGAGCACGAGCCGCAATCCCGATTGCGCCACTTTTTCCGGCGCCAACCCGCCGATCGACCTGCCCTGCAGCAGCACCTGACCGCTATCGGGCTTGTTGAAGCCGGCGATCGCCCGCATCAATGTCGACTTTCCAGCACCGTTCTCGCCGCCGACAAGCAGGATCTCACCTGCCTTGGCCGTCAGCGAGACATCCCGCAGTACCGGGATCGTGCCGTAGCCCGCCACAAGATTCTTGACCTCAAGCATGGCGCGACCCCACGAACATATGCTGCACCGCCGGGTCCTTGGCGACCATATCCGGCTTACCCGAGGAAACCACCCGGCCCTGTTCCAGAACTGTGATGGTGTCGGCGATACCCCAAACAAGGTCGAGGTCGTGTTCGACAAGGATGACGGTCTTGCCCATCTGTCGGCTCAGGAATTTGACCAGATTGGCGAAGTTGGTACGCTCGCCCTGCGACAGGCCGGCGGCCGGCTCGTCGAACAGCACGATGGTGGCTTCCTTGAGCACCGTGCGCATCACCTCCACCAGCCGGCGCTGGCCGTGCGACAGAAGATTGGCGCTGTCCTGGCCGAACTCGCTCTCCATCGCCTTGGCAAGTGCCGTGATGTCGGGGCTCGCAGCCCCCACGCGGGCGTCCATGCCGATCTTCAGATTGTCCCATAGCGACAGCTGGCTGAAGATGCGTGGCGCCTGGAAGGTGCGGCCAAGGCTCATATTGGCAATGCGGTCGGCGGCCATGTTGGTCGCATCGACACCGTTGATCATGAACGAACCTGTGTTCAGGCGGCTGAGACCGGTCAGAACATTGAGCAGGCTAGTCTTGCCAGAACCATTGGCGCCGATCAGGCCGTGAACCTCACCCTTGCGTACCTTGAGGTTGACGTTGTCGACAGCCACCACCTGGCCGAACTTCTTGGTGCCGTTGCGCACCTCGACGGCAAGTTGTTCGGTTGGTTCGCGCGCCACCTTGCCCGACTGGAGATTGGCGAGGAAACCGTCGATACGGAAAGCCTGTTCGCCGCCACCGGTCTGCTTGCGTTTGGCGCGCAAACGCTCGATCGAGCCGACGATGCCGTCAGGGAAAATCAACACCGCCGCCAGCGTCAGGCAGCCATACATCAGCAAGCGGTATTCGACGAACTGCGCCAGCAGGATGTTGGGCAGGATGAAGACGATCCAGATGCCGATGATGGGGCCGAGCATCTGACCGCGCCCGCCGACGACGACGGCGAAGAAGAAGACAAACGAAAGCTCGATGTTGAAGCCTTGCGGGCTGACAAAAGCGACCGTCGGCAGATAGAGGATGCCGCAGATGCCGGTGCCGATCGAGGCGACAATGAAGGCTACGAAGCGCATCACGCCCGGCTTGATGCCCAGCGAGCGCGCGGCTTCCGGGCTCAGTGCCGCGACGAACATGCTGCGGCCGAGCTTAGAACGGCGGATATGGTAATGCGCGGCAAGCGCTATCATCGGAAACACGGCCACGGCAATCGCCAGCGGCGACATGCCGAAGACAACGGGATCGGTCAGTTCCGGCACGGAAACGCTGATGCCGTTGATGCCGTTGGTCCACTTGTCGAGCGTGACCAAAAGCTGCGGGAATACGATCGCAGCGCTCATGGTCACGAAGCCAAGATGGAAACCCTGCACGCGCAGTGCCGGCAAGGCAAACAGCAGGCCGCCAAGAACCGCAGCGACGATGCCGCCAAGCGCTGCCAGCGCGAACGGCCAGTCATGCAGCCCATAGAGGATAGCCGCGCCATAGGCGGCAAGCCCGAGGATCGCGCCCTGGCCAAACGATTTCTGGCCGGCATCGACAAACAGCATGTTCTGGAAGATCGCCGCAGCGATATAGATGTTGACCAGCTGGAACGTGTGGATCCAGTAGGAATTGCCGAGGATGACCGGGCCGAATCCGGTGATCGCGATCAGTGCCACGCCGATCCAAACCTGCGTCAGATCGGAGTTGAAGCGACCTTTCGGCCTGGTTTCTGCGGTCACGGACATGGGCCCAGTCTGCACGTTTGCATTCGCCCGCATGGTCACACCCGCCTTGCGCCAACGCGGCCGAACAAGCCCTGCGGTCGGAACATCAGGATGATCACCAGCACCAGCAGCGAAGCCAGGTCCTGGTAGGCGCCACCAACCTTGTAGGCGGTCAGCATGGCGACCACGCCGACGAGCGGACCGCCGATCAGCGTTCCGGCGTTGGAGCCGATGCCGCCAACCACAGCCGCGACAAAGCCGTTGAGCACGTATTTCAGGCCGGCGTCAGGGCTCACCGAAATCACCGGCGCAACCAGGAAACCGACAGTGCCGACCATCAGGCCACTGATGGCGAACGAGACCAACTGCAGGCGGCGCACGGGAAGGCCAGCGGCACGAGCGGCATCGAAATCCTGCGACAACGCGCTGATGGCGAGACCAATGAAGGTCTTGCGCAAGAAAAAGCGCAGCGCGAAGAACCAGAAGATCATCGCCACAATCGCCAGCGCATAGGCCCCCGGCGTACGCGTGCCCAGAATGCGGAAGCTCGGCACGACACTGGAGACGGAATAGGCGAAGGGCCCCTGTGTGATCATCAAAAGTGCAGCGACAATCACGGAAACCGAAACGGTCGAGATCAGCCAGCTATCCTGCTCGACCGAAGAGCGTAGCGGCAAAAGCGTGATGTAGCCCTGGAAGGTGATCACGGCGGCAATGAGCAGGCCGGTGAGGACCAGCATCAGCGTCCACTGCCCAAGCCCCACCTGATTGGCCAGGAAATAGGCGGCGAAACCGCCCAGGATGAACATGTTGCCCTGGGCAAAATTGAAGATATTCGTCGCGCCATGGACGATATTGAAGCTCATCGCGATGGTGGCGAAGATCGACCCGATGGCGATCCCGCGTATCACGATGATCAGTATTTCACTGAGCATAAGCTCGCCTCCCTGACCGCACTTATGACCCTGCCCTTGCTGGCGCCGGGCTAACCCGAACGCATGATGAGGGTAGGTATTTTTGCAACGAGCTTATGCGGAGCCGCCGCTGCCGCAACATCGTTCGAACGGACTAACGTGGCCGTGCAAATTCCAGACAGGAAAACAGGCGCAACAGCACCTCGTCAGCGCGTCAAATCCTGTCGAAGCAGCGTCTTGCGCTCAGAAAGGATACCGCCGCGGCATCTTTCAGCTCGCGTCCCGCCTGCTGTGGAGAAATGATCTCGACAGTTAGCGGCACTTGAACGCCCATGCCGTCGAGAGTCCCTATGAATGCCTTGAGGTCAAAGGCGCCTAGCCCGCACAATTTTCGATTCATCGTGTCGTCCGCAAGCGTTCCGCTTGGCTCCGCCTCCGCATCGTTGACCTGGACGCAGAGCACACGGTCGGCAGTAATTCGCTTCAACTCGCCCAGTGGCACGCCGGCGCGGAAGATGTGCCACGCATCGATCACCAAGCCGGCGTTGGGAATGCCCTCGATGAGGCGCAACGCGATAGCGACGTCGCGCACATTTCCCCAGGCGACCAGTTCGAGCGCGATTTCGATGTCGTGCCGAGCGGCACGCGCGCAAAGTGCCGCAAACCGCTCCCGCATGACCTCCATGGCTATGCCGCGTCCACCGAGATCGGGACCAACATTGAGCACCTTGGCACCAAAAGCCTTCACCGCCTGAAACGCTGTTATCTCGTTGCGACGCGCGACCTCGCCCGCCTCGCCGTCGAGACACCAGTCAGTCAGGAACTCGACCGACACGTGCTTCATGCCGTTCCGCTTGAGGATCTGGCGCAGCTCGGCATCGTCAAATCCCGCCTGCCGCTGCTCGGAATAGTCGCGGAAATGCAAGCACATGCCGGTGTAGCCGGCGGCGGCGCACGCCTCGACCCTTGGAGCGAAGGCGTGTCGCGAGGCCACCGGTCCTCCCGGCACAACACCACTGATCGTGTGGGAACTACAGACATATTCGCGCGGCTTGGTCATGGCGTCCTGCGGCTGATCTTTGCTCAAGATGCCGGCTTTGACGCCTGCTCACAGGTCCGTTCGGACTATCCATTCACCCATGCGCGTTGTCGCCAAATCCAACAAGGCGAAAACCGGGGCTCTACATCGTGACCAGTCGAGCGCGCCTATGCTTCAGTGCAGCCCGAATTCGCGCAGCAGTTCCTCGCGGTAGCGGACGAAACGGGCTTCGCTGCG
>NZ_JBFUKO010000328.1:0-6046 GCF_056400805.1 Aminobacter sp. P4_H6_2 | reverse complement strand
CCTGATCATTCCGCTCATTCTCGATCGGGGAGACCGCGAGCTCGGCGTCGGCTGATACCTATTCGCGCGGCTCTTTCTTCGMAACATGATGGGCGAGAAGCCATCCGGCGATCGCTACGGCCACGCCGATACCCAGACCTATGAGCAAGCGATGGTGACCCTTCAGCGTGTCGCCGATGATATGCTCGGCGCCGAGGCCGAAGACATAGCCAAGGCTGACGAACAATGCTGCCCAGACCAGCGCCGATAGCGCGTTGAGGGCGAGAAAGAGCATGACCGGAATGCGCGACAGGCCGGCGGCGATGCCGCCGGCGATGCGCATGCCATAGATGTAGCGGTTGGCCAGAACGAAGAGATTGGGGTGGGCCTGGACCATTCTGTAGGCATGGCTGAAGCCGGGCCGACGCCTGAGCAGACGCACCCATTTATGGCCGGAAAACCGTCGGCCAAGGACAAAGAACAGCGTGTCGCCCAAAAAGGCGCCGGCGGATGCGACGGTCAATACTTGCCACGGCGCGAATATCTGCTGGTGAGCGAAGAAGCCGCCGAGGATTGCCACGCTTTCACCTTCGGCCATGCAGCCGATGAAAACGGCAAGCAGTCCAAAGCGCTCAACGAGGTAGTGGACGGTGTCCATCATTAGCTGGGAGCCATGCGTCGTATCGGCTCGGCGTGTTCGCGGACCTGTTCGCGCAACAGGATGATCTCCTGGAAACGGTTTTCGTTGCGTTTTTCGTGCAGCGCCATGATCCTGGTCTCGGCCTTGAGGTTTACCGCATAATCTTGCGCCGTCGATGCGTCACGCGCGGCCTGCCGGTTCCGCGAGGGGCTCCTCTTCCACTCCGCAATAAAGGCGCAAGCTTGGCAGCCGCATATCCATATACGAAGATGATGGATATCGCATCGCACGCGGCGAGGAGGGAAGATCGATGGCGGATTTTGCGAAGATCAGGGCGCGTGCGGCCGAGCGCAAGGGCGGCGATGCCGTACTGATGTCGCTACTCAGCCCTGCGTCCGACAATGCAAAACTCGCCAAGGTCACCGACGATCGTGTTCTCTCCACCATGGCCGAACGCGTCTTTGCTGCAGGCTTTGTCTGGCGCGTGATCGAACAGAAATGGCCGGGTTTCGAGGAAGCGTTCCTCGGCTTCGAGCCGAAACGCCTGCTGTTTCAACCAGACGATTTCTGGCACGACCTTGCCTCCGACAAACGCATCGTGCGCAATCCGCAAAAGATCAGGTCGGTGCGCGACAACGCGGCCTTCGTCGAACAAGTGTCGAAGGAGCATGGCGGCTTCGGTAAATTCCTGGCTGCATGGCCTGCCGACGATCAAATCGGCCTCACAGCCTATCTCGGCAAGCACGGCAGCCGGCTTGGCGGCAACACCGGCCAGTATCTGTTGCGCTGGCTTGGATGGGATACCTTCATCATGTCGCAGGACATGATTTTGGCATTGCGCGACGCCGGGCTCGACATCGCCGCAAGCGCTACTTCCAAGAAGGATCTCGCCAAAGTGCAGGCCCAGATCAATGAGTGGGTGGCGAAGACCAAGCTGCCACGGGCACATATTTCGCGCATTTTGTCGATGTCGATCGGCGTCAATCACTCGGCCGACGAACTGCGCTCCTATATGGGCGAATGATGGTCCAATCGAACGGCATTGCCCGACACAGATACGCAGGCTAAATCGCTGACATGACGAAAAAAACCATTCCCGATGTCCTCCGCATCGCTGTCGCCCAGCTTAACCCGACAGTCGGCGATATCTCAGGCAACCTTGCCAAAGCGCGCGAGGCGAGGGCGGACGCGGCGCGCCAAGGTGCCGATCTGGTTCTGTTCACCGAACTCTTCCTGGCCGGCTATCCGCCGGAGGATCTGGTACTCAAGCCGGCCTTCCTTGCGGCCTGCGAGCGCGCCGCCGACGAGTTTGCCAAGGACACGGCTGACAATGGTCCCGGCGTCATCATCGGCGTGCCGGTCAAGCGCAAAAGCGGGGTGCACAACGCGATCATCGTCGCCGATGGGGGCAAGGTAATTGCCGAGCGTTTCAAGGTCGACCTGCCCAACTATGGCGAGTTTGACGAAAAGCGGGTCTTTCAGCCGGGTCCCGACATGCCCGGACCAGTCAATTTCCGTGGCGTGCGCCTCGGTATCCCGATCTGCGAGGACATCTGGGGCGAACTCGGCGTTTGCGAGACTCTGGCCGAAAGTGGCGCCGAGATCCTGCTTGTGCCCAATGGCTCGCCCTACTACCGCGCCAAGATGGATGTCCGCCACCAGGTGGCGATCCGCCAGGTCATCGAAAGCGGCCTGCCGCTGCTTTATGCCAATCAGCTAGGTGGCCAGGACGAACTGGTCTTCGACGGCGCCTCGTTTGCGATCAATGCCGACCATTCACTGGCTTTCCAGATGAGCCAGTTCGAAGAGGCGGTGGTGATCACGACATGGATGAGAAACCGTGACGCCGCGGGCGCGCAAAATGGTGCAAGCGAAGGCTGGGCCTGTGTCGAAGGCCCGATGTCGAAGATCCCCGAGCGCGAAGAGGCCGACTACCGCGCCTGCATGCTGGGCCTGCGCGACTACGTCAACAAGAACGGCTTCAAGAACGTCGTGCTCGGCCTTTCTGGAGGCATCGATTCGGCGATCTGTGCGGCGCTTGCCGTCGACGCGCTCGGCGAAGAGCGGCTCAGGGCGATCATGATGCCCTATCGCTACACCTCGGGCGACTCGCTGAAGGATGCGGAAGATTGTGCCCGCGCACTCGGCTGCCGCTACGATATCGTGCCGATCCATGAGCCGGTCGACGGCTTCTCGCATGCACTGACACAACTGTTCGAGGGCACCGAAGAGGGCATCACCGAGGAGAACCTGCAGAGCCGCGCGCGCGGCACGATCCTGATGGCGGTGTCCAACAAGTTCGGTTCGATGGTGGTGACCACCGGCAACAAGAGCGAGATGTCGGTTGGCTATGCCACGCTTTACGGCGACATGAATGGCGGCTTCAACCCGATCAAGGACCTCTACAAGATGCAGGTCTATGCGCTGTCGCGCTGGCGCAATACGCACGTGCCGCCCGGCGCGCTCGGCCCTTCGGGCATCGTTATCCCACAGAACATCATCGACAAGGCGCCGTCGGCGGAACTCAGGCCCAACCAGACCGACCAGGATTCGCTGCCGCCCTATCCGGCGCTCGACGATATCCTGGAATGCCTGGTCGAAAACGAAATGGGCGTCGACGAGATCGTGGCGCGTGGCCACGACCGTGACACCGTCCACCGTATCGAGCATCTGCTCTACATCGCCGAATACAAGCGTCGGCAAGCGGCACCGGGCGTGAAGATCACCAAGAAGAATTTCGGTCGCGACCGGCGCTACCCGATCACGAACAGATTCAGGGATCGCGGATAAGACTCTGAGCCAGCATCGTGCGGTAGCGTCCGCCGGAAGGAACGGCCTATGACTGCGGTCGAGATCAGCTTTGACCTGTCGCGTATCGATTTCGGCAGGACGTCAGAAGTCATCAAGGCGAGCTATTGGGGGGCGCAGCGGAACGACGATCTCAATCGCCGCGCCTTTGAAAACTCGCTCTGCTTGGGTGCCTATTTAGACGGGCTGCAAGTAGGCTTTGCCCGCGCGGTCACCGACTATGCCTGCTTTGCCTATGTGTGCGACGTCATCGTCTGGCCGGAACATCGCGGTTCGGGCATCGGCAAGAAGCTGATGCAGGCGCTGCTCGATCACCCCGACCTTGCGACTGTCACAGGCTGGAGCCTGCGCACCAGCGACGCGCATACTTTGTACAACAAGTTCGGATTCGAGGTTTCGAGCGACGGCATGTACATGCGCCTGGCGCGGCAGCCGGCCACCCGCGAATAAAGCACATGTCGTACGTAGCCTTCGTCCGCGACAATCCGCGCTGGCTCGCCAGCGGGTTTTTGCTCACCTTCTTTTCGACGTTCGGCATGACATCGTTCATCGCGCTGTCGGCCGGCGACATCCGCCGCGATTATGGGCTGTCGCATGGCGAATTCGGCACGCTTTACATGTTCGCGACGCTCGCCAGCGCGTTGAGCTTGCCTCGGCTTGGCCAGATCGTCGACCGCTACAGCGTGCAGAAGGTGGTGCTGTTCGTTGTTCCGATGCTGGCGCTTGCAAGCGCGTCAATGGCGCTGTCCCAGCACCTCGTCCTGCTGTTTGTGACCATCTATCTCCTGCGCCTGTTTGGCCAGGGCATGATGGTGCATTCAGCCTACACCGCGACCTCGCGCTGGTTTTCGGCCCAAAGGGGGCGGGCGCTTTCGACAGTCATTCTTGGGCATAACGCGGGCGATGCGATCATCCCGATGGGTTTTGTGCTGCTCGCCACCTCGGTTGGCTGGYGCAACGGCTGGCTGCTGGCGGCCGCAGCTCTGGCGTTGATCGCGGTGCCGGCAATCGCGTTGCTGGTGGCTACAGACCGAAAGCCGCGCTCGTCGGATCCTGTGGCGCGCCGGATCGATGCGCGCGACTGGACGCGGGCCGAAGTGGTCCGCGATCCAATTTTCTACCTGTTGCTGCTCGGCGTCATGGTGCCAGGCTTGATCGTGACGACCTTGTTTTTCCATCAGGTCTATTTGGTGGAACTGCGGGGCTGGTCGCTCGAAGTCTTTGCTTCGTCCTTTGTGGTGACGGCGGTGGTCAATGCCGCCTTCACGCTGATCGTCGGCCAGCTGATCGACCGTTTTTCCGGCGTATCGCTGCTGCCTTTCGTATTGCTGCCCTTGGGCTTCGCCTGCTTGTTGCTGGGCCTCGTCGACGAGCAATGGGGTGCCTTTGGCTTCATGGCGCTGCTCGGCGTTTCGAACGGTCTGTCGACGACGTTGTTCGGTGTGGTCTGGCCCGAAGTCTATGGCCTCAAGCACCTTGGCTCGATCAGGGCGCTGATCGTCGCCGCTGGGGTGTTCGCCTCTGCAATCGGGCCGGGCCTGACCGGGTTCCTGATCGACGGCGGAACGAGCTATCCCGGCCAGATCGTGGCCATGGGGCTTTACTGCTTTGCCATTTCATTTGTCCTGCTGCTGGCTTCGCGCCGGGTGCGCGCGCGAAGCCAGGTCTCGGCTGTGCCTGTCGAAGCTTGAGGGGAACCAGCTTACTTTGCCGAAAAGCTTTCGACGGTCTTGCGGCGGTCATAGACGTGGTCGACCAGTCCCCACTCCTTGGCTTCGTCTGCGGTGAAGAAGAAATCGCGGTCGAGCACGCGTGTCACTTCCTCCTCCGTCCGGCCGCAATGCTCGGCGTAAAGGCGCGTCATCCGACGCTTGAGCTTGATGATGTCCTCGGCGTGGCGTTCGATGTCGGAAGCCTGGCCGCGAAAGCCGCCTAGTGGCTGGTGCAGGACTACACTCGCATTGGGCAAAGCGATGCGTCGGCCCGGCTCGCCGGCTGCGAGCAGGAAGGAAGCCATGGACCCCGCCGTGCCCATGCACAGCGTGGAAACCGGGCTGCTGATGAAGCGCATCGTGTCGTAGATGGCAAAGCCGCTCGTCACCATACCGCCGGGCGAGTTGATGTAGAACGAGATTTCGCGGTTCGGGTTTTCGGATTCCAGAAACAGAAATTGGGCGCAGATGAGCGAAGCCGAGTTGTCATCGACCTCGCCGTTGAGGAAGACAATCCGCTCACGCAAAAGCCGGGAAAAGATGTCGAATGAGCGTTCGCCGCGTGGCGACTGCTCCACCACCATAGGGACGAGTTGCATCGTGTCGCGCATGCGCGAAATCCTTTCCATCATTGGTGTGTTTTTGGGCTTAGGCGGCGAGGCGCATCAGCGGTGGGCTGTTCGAATTTGCAGGAGCCATGACGCTTCGCCCAGCGTCAACGCTGTGGGTCAGGCGGAACGAGGTTCCGCCATCAGGGTTCAGCGACAGGTCGAAGGTGACGAAGCTTTCCGGTTCGGTCGTTGCCTTATCGCTCCAGGCGTAGCGCACGCGGGAATAGGGCAGGGCCTCGACGATCCGATAGGCCGGTCCAGCCTCGTCACGGTCACCGATTTCAACTGCCGGAACA
>NZ_JBFUKO010000327.1:0-6062 GCF_056400805.1 Aminobacter sp. P4_H6_2 | reverse complement strand
CAATGAGGAAAGGGAAACCCCATGGCCGCCTTCAAGACCCTCGACACCATCGGTAACGTCAGCGGCAAGCGGGTACTCGTCCGCGTCGACCTCAACGTGCCCATGGCCGACGGCAAGGTTTCCGACGCCACCCGCATCGAGCGCGTCGCCCCGACAATAACAGAGCTCTCGGACAAGGGCGCAAAAGTCATCCTGCTCGCCCATTTCGGCCGCCCCAAGGACGGCCCCGATCCGGCACTGTCGCTGGCGCCGATCGCCATCGCAACCGCCAAGGTCATCGGCCGCCCGGTGGCGTTTGCCGCCGACTGTATCGGCGAAAAGGCGGCTGCGGCCGTCTCCGCCATGAAGGACGGCGACATCCTGCTTTTGGAGAATACCCGCTTCCACAAGGGCGAAGAGAAAAACGACCCTGATTTCACCGAACAGCTCGCCGCCAATGGCGATATCTTCGTCAACGACGCTTTTTCTGCCGCCCACCGCGCGCATGCCTCGACCGAGGGCCTTGCCCATCGCCTGCCGGCCTGCGCCGGGCGCACCATGCAGGCCGAACTCGAAGCGCTTGAAAAAGGTCTCGGCAATCCGGTCCGCCCGGTCGTTGCCATCGTTGGCGGCGCCAAGATCTCGACCAAGCTCGACCTGCTGATGAACCTGGTCAAGCGCGTCGACGCACTCGTCATCGGCGGCGGCATGGCCAACACCTTCCTGGCCGCACGCGGCACCAAGGTCGGCAAGTCGCTGTGCGAGCACGATCTCGCCCAGACTGCCCGCCAGATCATGATCGAGGCAGCGGGTGCTGGCTGCGCCATCATCCTGCCGTCCGACGGCGTCATCGCCCGCGAGTTCAAGGCAGGCGCCGCCAATGAGACGGTCGCCATCGAAAACGTGCCCGACGACGCCATGATCCTCGACGTCGGCGAAAAGACCGTTGCCACCATCAATGACTGGATCGACCGCGCCACGACGCTGGTCTGGAACGGCCCGCTCGGCGCCTTCGAGATCGAGCCTTTCGACAAGGCGACGGTTTCCGCAGCCCAGCACGCCGCCGCCCGCACCAAGGCGGGCAAGCTCGTCTCCGTTGCGGGTGGCGGCGACACAGTCGCGGCCCTCAACCATGCCGGCGTAGCCGACGACTTCACCTATGTCTCGACCGCCGGCGGCGCCTTCCTCGAATGGATGGAAGGCAAGGACCTGCCCGGCGTTGAAGTCCTCAAGGCCTGAGCAACGAGCATTGCCTCTCCCTCACCCCGTGAGGGAGAGGTGCCCTTGGCCTGTCGCGAGGAGCGCGCCTATGCCGGCTTGGCATACTGCTCGGCGCTCATCACTTCGATACACACAAAGCGTTCGTCACCTTCGACCCAGGCGTCGTGGCCCGGCGGAATTGTGTAGGACGCACCTTTCGTCAACGTCTTCTGGGTTCCGTCATTGAGCCTGACGGTCAGGGCGCCTGAGACGACGTAGCCGACATGCGACACCTGGCAGCTATCGGTCTTGACGACAGGCTTCACGCACTCGGACCATCTCCACCCCGGCTCCATGTTGAGCCGGCCCAAGGTGAAACCGGCAAGCCGAACCACCTCCACGCGTGTCTTGTCGGGCGCCCGAACTTCATCCGGGCTATCGTGGGACTTGAACTCGAATTTCGTGACGTTCATTCCACCGTCGGCCATTGCATCCTCCCATGCTCGTCCCGTGCGTAGATGTACGCAGACAGCCTGCATTTTAGCATGTGCTCATATTACGGATAAGCGGGCCGCTGAGACCATTCGGAGTCGCCAGCGCGATGAGATTCAGGTCAGGCCGAGYCGAAAATGGCTGCATCCGAGAACCGGAGCGGAGCGTACATTTGGTACGTGAGCACCGGAAGCGGAGGATGTGGCCATTTGCAGGCCGGCCTGACCTGAAGCTAAAACGATTGAAATAATTTCAATCGGTTATAGGCTGGCCCCCGGCATTCCGTTCCGGAAAACCATCTGCTATGCGCCCGGAGCATCTGTTCAGGAGGTATTTGTATGAGCGAACGTCTCGAAGACATTGCTGTCGCCATGGTGGCCGGTGGCAAGGGTATTCTGGCTGCGGATGAAAGCTCCGGCACCATCAAGAAGCGTTTCGACGTCATCGGCGTCGAGTCGACGGCCGATAGCCGCCGCGACTATCGCGAAATGATGTTCCGCACCAAGGAGGCGATGACCAAGTACATCTCCGGCGTCATCCTCTACGACGAGACCATTCGCCAGACCGCCGCCGACGGCACGCCGCTGGTCGACCTCATCAAGGCCGCCGGCGCCATTCCCGGCATCAAGGTCGACGCCGGTGCCAAGGCGATCGTCAATTTCCCCGGCGACACCATCACCGAAGGCCTCGACGGCCTGCGCGAACGCCTGGCCGAGTACTACAAGCTCGGCGCGCGTTTCGCCAAATGGCGCGGCGTCATCGACATCGACACCACCAAGAACGTGCCTTCGGCCTATTCGCTTTCGGCCAACACCCATGCGCTCGCGCGTTATGCGGCGCTTTGCCAGGAGGCCGGCATCGTGCCGATCRTCGAGCCCGAAGTGCTGATGGACGGCGCCCACGACATCGACACCTGCTACGACGTCACCAAGGCGACGCTGGTCAAGCTTTATGACGAACTCTACGCTGCCCGTGTCGTGCTCGAAGGCACGATCCTGAAGCCCAACATGGTCATCTCGGGCAAGAAGGCCGCCAGAAAGGCCAGCGCCGAAGAGATCGCCGAAAAGACCATCAAGCTGTTCCGCGAGACGGTTCCGGCGGCGGTTCCGGGCATCGCCTTCCTGTCGGGCGGCCAGTCAGACGAGGAGGCAACCGCCAACCTCAACGCCATCAACGCCATCGGCCCGCATCCGTGGAAGCTGACCTTCTCCTACGGCCGCGCGCTGCAGGCAGCACCGCAGAAGGCATGGTCGGGCAAGGCCGAAAACCTCGGCGCCGGCCAGGCCGCCTTCACCCACCGCGCCCACATGAACCACCTGGCAGCACTTGGCCAGTGGCAACAGGTGCTGGAGAAGGCCGCGTAAGCTTCCCTTTCAGCTTGAAACGAAAAGCCCCGGAGCGATCCGGGGCTTTTTTTCGACAGGCGGTAAGTTTGGTTCCCGCTCATGGGCTCGAACCACGATTCACGCCTTCAAAGGGCGGTGTCCTACCATTAGACGAAGCGGGAATACCTAAGTCTGCTCAACAAATCATCGCAGCCAGCGCTTGTCGAGCACTGGTCGAACGGCGAGCGCATTTGGCGCGCCCGTCAGGGCTCAATCCATATACGTATACGACGCGCACATCTCGGCGCTGCTTTCCGGCGGTTCGTCGCCGGTGAACACCGCAACGATCGTCAGGCCTTCGCCGCCGGCCCAGTTGGCGAGATAAGAAACGTCGCCCGAGCCGCACAATTTGTTGCCGTTTTCCAGTTCGGGATCGGACGGGTTTGCGACGCTGTAGACGGAAGCGTTCACCCGCTCTCCGTCGACGACGAAATGGTCACCGAGCAAGGCCGAGAACGACAGCGATTCTCCGTTGGCGAATGTGATGGAGAAATCATCCATCGAAATGTCCCCGGTGATGCTCTCGGCGGTCGTGCTGTAGGCTTTGTAGACATCGCCCTCGGCGAATGCCGGCGTGGCACCAGCAATGAGCAAGCCAAGCAAGGCCGGCAGTATCTTCTTGATTGTCATTCTTCCCCCATTGCGGCGATGTGCGCTCGCTTCCCCGAGCGGCGACGGCTCGGTCGCTGCCAGCGCTGCCTTCTGTCACGCAAGATGCCGCGCCACAAGGTCGAGCACCTGCCCCCCAGCCTCAATCCGAGCGTATCAGCCCTGTCGTGACTGTGATCGGCGAGCGCTCGCGCCAGAAATAGTAAAATGCGGCAGCCAGCGCGACCAGATATTGCGCGCCCAGGATGATCTCAGCCGTCGTGAAGGTCATGGAAATCTTGTTGATCGTGGTCATGGTCAGCACGACCGCGAACATCCAGAAGACAAAACGCGGCTGATAGGCCGGGAATGCCAGGTCGCAGACCAGCCGTGCCGCCCAAATGCCTGAAACCGCGCCCAAAACCACGGCGATGAGCTGAATGAGGTTGGGTCGATCGCCCCGAAGCAGCCAGTCGATCACGAAAGCGAAGGCACCAGCGGTGATCGTCACCGTAAGCACGACGAAGATCGAGACAAACACATAGACGACCAGCGCCACGACCATGGCGCCAAGTGTTTCGGTTCCGAACGAAGCCTTTGCCACGCCAGCCGTTCTCATCATTCGTCCCCCATGGCCCGGCGCCAGAAAACCACCGCCTGAGCCGCCTGTCGAGCCACCACCGCACAAGCCACTTCCCCTCCTTGGCAGCGCGGCGTTATGCTGCTCGCTTCCCTGTCCGGTATGGCGTATGAGCGGCCATGGAAAACATCAGGTTCGAAACCCCCATCACCGTGAAGGCCGATCCGGCCGGCACTCCGCTTATCCTGCGAACGGCCAAAGAGGCCTCCGCCTTCCTGCTCAACAGCTGGCCCGGCAAGCGCAGCCCCAAGCATCGCGCAGCCCTTCAGGCATGCTCGGACGCTATGTCGGGTGAAAAGCCGGTCATGGCCGCACGACGCGCCTTCATCGCGGCGGCGCGCGAGGTCAATGTCTATATCAACGACAAGGACTGACCCGGCGCGCCGGCCCGAAGAATATTCCTCATGGCTCGACGCGCGGGTTCAGGGATAGTCTTGAGCGCCCGGTCGGGGCCCAAATTCCCTTAAAGTTCGGTTTCTGCCTCAGGGGTCGCTTCGACCTCTTCGGCAGGTTTGCTGCGTTCCTTGGCTTCGGCCTTGGCCGCAAGCTTGTCGGCCTTCTTCATCGCCTTGGCCCGGTCACGGTCCCTGCGTTCCTGATTGTAGTTTGTCGGTCTGGCCATGCAGTGTCCTTTTCTGGTTCATGCCTGCGTAGAGCATGATCCCGAAAAGTGGAAACCGGTTTTCGGAAAAGATCATGCTCATGCAGAAGCTAGAGCCCTGTCCCGACTTCAATCGGGGTTGAAACAGGCTCTAGGGCGATACGGCGCCGAACACAACAAGCCATGTCGGCGCACGCCCCTGGCAAGGTGAGCGCAGGACTGGCCTTAGCAGCCGATTGCGGCAAAGAAATTGTCGTTGATGCGGCCGGCGGTGTTGCGGAACGCAGGCAGATTGGGCGCGACCGTCTGCGCCAGACGCCCTGCCTCCTCCGCGCCCAATGCCTGCTTCAGGCTCGCGGCATATTCGGGAATCTTTGCCCAGTCGCCGACCGTCCGTTCGGTGATCTCCATGTGATATTGGAAGCCATAGGCGTTTGAGCCGACACGCATCGCTTGAATGGCGCAGGCGGCGTTGCCGGCGAGAATTTCGCCGCCCTGCGGCAGCACCGAAACCTCGGCGCCATGCCATTGCAGCGTTTTGATTGCCCCATCGACACCGTCAAACAACCGGTCGGCGCGCCCGGCTTTCGTCAGCTCGACTGTGGCAAGGCCGACCTCGGGCTGCTTCATCAAGCCAACCTTGCCGCCCAGCGCATCGGCGAGCAACTGATGCCCCAGGCAGATGCCGAGATATGGCCGCTTGAGTTCGCGCACCCAATGCCTGATCGCCGCTTTCTCCAGCTTGAGCCAGGGATAGGCCTCTTCCTGCCAGACATCCATCGGCCCGCCCATCACCGCCAGCATGTCGAAGTCCTGGAGTGCCGGGATCACCTCGCCCTCATCCAGTTCGACGACGTGTTCGCTATGCCCGGCTTCGCCCCAGAACTCTCCGAACACGCCGCTGTGCTCGACCCTCAGATGCTGGAAGACAAGGATTTTCATGCGCGCTCTCGATGCCTGCTCGATCTACCCGCATCTGAAGTCAATCGATGCGCCCAGACATGAGGCACGGCAATAAAAGAGTTGAGGCAGGGGAGGCCGCCCCTGGCGTCAACGCCTGATCAGTAGACGAGCAGTCCAAACAGCGCCGCCACCGCCTGAATGCCGACGCCGAAAAATACGATCCACAGGCCGAGACCCGCCCATTTTGACGCCTTCGCCACACGAAGCCTGAGCT
>NZ_JBFUKO010000326.1:0-6092 GCF_056400805.1 Aminobacter sp. P4_H6_2 | reverse complement strand
GAAACAGATAGACGATGGCAAACACCAGAAGAATGGCGAACATGACCATGGAGCCAGCTGCTGCATTGCCAAGTTTGCCGAACGCGAAAGCCTGCTTGTAGACGTAGGTGATCAGAATGTCGGTCCGGTTGGCGGGACCGCCGTTGGTCATGATCCAGATGATCGGGAAAGAATTGAAAACATAGATGACGTTGAGGACGAGCGCGATCTGCATGAACGGCCACAGCAGCGGCAGAGTGATATAGTAGAAGCTCTTGGTAGGCGCCGCTCCATCGATGGCGGAGGCCTCGTAAAGGGACTCCGGGATCGACGTCAGCCCACCGAGAAGAATGGTCACCGTAAAGGGCACCGACACCAGAATTCCGATCAGTATCTCGATGAGGAACGCCATTCTGGCGTCCGCCAACCACGGATAATTCTCGAATGGCAGGCCAAGTGCGGCCAGCGTCATGTTGAGCGTGCCGAAATCACCATTTACGACATAGCGCCAGACCACCGCCGTCATCGCAAGCGAGATAGCCCACGGCAGCAGCACGATCGTTCGGGCGATTGTCCGGCCGTAGAAATCCTCGTTGAGGATCAAGGCAATCGGTACCGAAACCAGAAGGGTTCCGCCTACCACGCAGACAGTCCAGATCACTGTCTGGCGTGCAGCCTGCAGAAAAACCGGGTCGGCGAACGCCTTGGCAAAGTTGGCAAGGCCAGAAAACTCGCGGACAACACCAGTGCGGCTCACGTCAAAGAGCGACATGCGGATCACGTCGAATATCGGATAGCCGATCACGGCGACCGAAAGCAGCAGACAAGGTGCAATCAGCATCAGCGCGAAGGCCGGCCCCGGCAGCCCCATCTTGCTCGACCGGCCGGCGCTTACGGCCCGTCTGGGAGCGGTCTTCTCAATTCCCGGCATACGCGCTTTACCTTTGAGGAAGGGTGGTGGCGTGGTCTTCACGCCACCTGAGTAGAATGGGATCGCTCGCAGGCGACGATTTCAGGACTTATTCTTCTTCGGCGAGAATCGCGTCCATCTTCTCGGCGGCCTGCTTGAGGCCCTCCTCGGCTGAAACCTCGCCCGCGTAAATCCTGGACAATTCGGTCTTGAGGCCATCGGCCATCTCTTCCCAGCGCGGGAACAGCGGCGCGAACTTTGCTATCGATCCCATTTCCAGAAACACTGACATCTTCGGGTTCTCGGTGAAGAAGGGTTCGGTCGCTTCCGCCTTCAGGACCGGTACGAAACCTTCGAGCTTGCCGAACTCAAGCCTGTTTTCCTTGTTGAAGATGAACTCCAGAAACTTCATCGCCTGAGGCTTCACCTTCGAGGATTCAAGGACCGCGATGGTGTCAGTGACGCCATAGGTCGCCTCGGTCGTGGCAACCGGAATTCGGCTAATGCCGTACTCGACATCTTTGCCCTGTTCGGCGAGCTGCGCATTGAACCAGGGACCCGACAGGACCATGCCCATCTTTCCGGCGGCGAAGAGATTCTGCAGGTCCTCGCGGCTGGAACCGGTAACGCCCGGCTGGGTGACATTCGCCTTGATCATGCGCAGATAGTTGTTGGTCGCCGTCACCGCCTCAGGCGAGGCGAACCCGCTCTTGCCGTCCGGCCCCAGAATGCTGCCGCCATGGGTCCAGAGGCTGTAGAACCAATAACCTTCGGTATCCAGATCCCGGCCCTGAACGCCAATGCCATAGACTCCATCGCCCAGCGCATCGATCTTCTTGGCCGCCTCGAACGCCTCGTCCCAGGTTGCCGGCGGATTTGCGATCCCCGCCTGTTCGAGAAGCTTCTTGTTGTAGAACAGACCCCGTACCGATGCCGCAATCGGCAGTCCCCACGTATGGTCGCCCTGCTTCTGAAGGTCGAGATAGGTCGGCACAAAGCTATCGGCGAAGCCGGGCGACATCAGCCCCTCGATCGGGGCAAGGGCCCCGTCCTTGGCAAATCCCGCCATCCAGCGCGTCGCCATATGCGAGACATCAGGCGCCGTACCGGCTGAAATGTCGCTCACCAGCTGCTGCTGCATCTCCGGCCAGGGCAGATGCTCGATCTTAACCTCGATGTCAGGATTGGCTGCATTGAACTTTTCCGCCAGCCCCTGGAAAAACGGACCCGTCTTTGTGCTGTATTCCGCAACTCTGACCCGAACTGTTTCCTTGGCCCAAGCGCTGCCAGAGTGCAGCAACGCTGCTGCGGTGGCCGTACCAACAATCAACGCGGCCAAAAACTTCTTGCCCATAAGTACCTCCCAAATGGTGCTGCAGATGTCGAATGACGCAGCCATCTGGAATGAAAATGGTGTCGTTGTCAATATTGACTGACCAGTCAGTATGTGCTTTTTTGCTGACAGATCGCTGACCCATTTGAACGGCCCGAGCCCACCTACAGGTGYCGCAAAGGCCCCCACCGGAGACGAACTCGCCAATGTCACGACGGACAATTCTACAGGGCGGCCACGTCTTGGCCTTCGGCGACACACCGGGCGCCATTGCCGACGTCGCCATCGCCGACGGTCGCATTGCCGCCATCGGCACCGACCTGTCGCGCCCGGACGATATTGTCGTCGATGCGCGAGGCGCAATCGTCCTGCCGGCGCTGACCGACATCCACACGCATATCTACTGGGGCGCAACCTCGCTGGGAGTGCGGCCCGAACTGGTTGCGCATCGATCCGCGACCGGAACGTTTGTTGACGCTGGTTCGGCCGGAGCAGGAAACTTTGAAGGCCTGAAAACCTTCATCTTCGAACCCCTTCCCTTCCATGCATTTGCCTTCCTCAACGTCTCGTTTCCTGGAATCTTCGGCTTCTCCAAGCGCGTGATGGTCGGTGAATGCTGCGACATGCGCCTCGTCGACGCCGAAAGCTGCATAGAAGCCGCGCAGGCCTATCCGGAGCAAATCGTCGGCATCAAGGTGCGGGCCGGCCGCAAAGCTTCCGGCGAAAACGGCGGCGCAGCTCTCGAAGTGGCACTTGAGGTGGCCGAGCGCCTGAACCTGCCGGTCATGTGCCACGTCGACCTTGACCCTCCATCCATCGAGGAGGTCCTGCAGCGGCTGCGTCCCGGTGACATCATCACGCATTGCTGCCGTCCGGATCCGAACGCCGCGACTGAAAATGGCCGCGTCCGCGATGCGGTATGGCGGGCGCGCGAAAGCGGCGTACACTTCGACATCGGCCATGGCATGGGCGGCTTTTCCTTCCGTGTCTGCCGCGAGATGCTGGCCGAGGGCTTCGTGCCCGACCTGATCAGTTCGGACATCCATTCCCTTTCGGTCAACGGTCCTGCCTACGACCTTCTGACCACGATCAACAAGATGATTGCGCTAGGCGTGGACCAGACGACCGCGCTTGCTGCCGGCAGCGCCAACCCGGCGAAGGTCATCGGCCGTCCCAACCTAGGTCGCATCGCTGTCGGCGACGAAGCCAATGTTGCCGTGCTTAAGTGGCGCGACGAACCCTGGACCTTCAGAGACGCGGCCGGCGAAGGCCTCGACGTCTCCACAAGGCTGGTGTGCGACCGCCTCATCGTGAGGGGTCGCCAGATCGACCCCACGGGCGGCAGCCATCTCATGCAATCCCAATAAGAATCCGAGCGGAACAATGACGATGGAACACAGCGTAGTTCAGGCGCAGCATTTCATAGCGGGCAAGTGGACGCCCTCGCACAGCGGTCAAACGTTTGACGCGCGGTCGCCCTACGACGGCAATCTCCTGGCAGTTCTTGCCGAGGGCGACCGCTCCGACGCGCAGGATGCGATCAAGGCGGCCGAAGCCGGTCACAATGCATTGTCGAAGATGTCGGCATGGGATCGAGCACGTCTCTGCAATCGCGTCGCCGATGTCATCGAGAAGCGCCGTGGCGAGCTCGCCCTTACCCTTGCCCGCGAACAAGGCAAGCCGCTGGCGTCGGAAGCCTATGGCGAGATCGATGCAGCAGCCACCGGATTCCGGGAAGCTGCCGAGTTGATCAAATGGCTCGAAGGCGAGTTCATCCCGGTCGAGACACCAGGCAAACGGGCCATAAGTTTCCGCCAGGCACGCGGCGTCTACGCGATCGTGACGCCTTGGAATTTCCCGATCAACATTCCTGTCGAGTACCTCGCGCCCTGCCTTGCCGCAGGCAATGCCGTGGTGTGGGTGCCTGCGCCGACGACATCGCTTTGTGCTGTCAAGCTGATGGAATGCATCGCCGAGGCTGGCCTTCCAGATGGGGCGGTAAACCTTGTCCTTGGCCCCGGCGCGGTTGTCGGCGACGAGATCGTCTCCAACCCCGGCACGCATGGGATCGGTTTCACCGGCAGTCCGCAGACCGGAAGCGCCATCGCAAAGCGCGGAGCCGGCAAGCCTATGCTGCTGGAACTCGGCGGCAACGGGCCAGTCGTCGTGCTCGATGACGCAGATCTGGATCGTGCAGCGCAGGCCGCTGCCTTTGGCTGCTTCTTCAATGCCGGTCAGGTCTGCGCCGCGACCGGCCGAATCCTCGTCACCGAAAAGAACCACGACGCGCTTGCCGCCCGCATCGCAGGCATTGCAGAGACGATCCGCCTTGGCGATCCGCTGCTCGCGGAGACGACGATGGGGCCGCTGAACAACCCCCAGGTGGTCGCCAAGGTCGAACAACATGTGGCGGACGGCTTGGCCCGGGGTGCAAACCTTCTCACCGGCGGAAAGAAGGGGGCAGGTCTGTTGTACCAACCCACGGTCATGGGACGTGTCGACCGCCAGGCGCTGCTCAACACCTCCGAGACCTTCGGTCCCGTGGCGCCCCTGGTGGTGTGTGCCGATGACGCCGACCTGCTCGACACCGCCAATGCTTCGTCGCACGGACTCGCCGCCAGTGTGTTCACTCGTGACCTGAGCCGCGCCTTTTCATTCGGCGAAAAGCTGCGGGCCGGTCTCGTCAACATCAACAGCGCGAGTTGCTACTGGGAACTTCACCTGCCGTTTGGCGGCGCCTCCGGCAAGGCCAGTGGCCTGGGCCGCCTCGGTGGCAAGCACACGCTGCGCGAAGTCACCGACGTCAAGACGATTACGTTCGACATCAGCTGAAGAACAGGCCGGGCGGCAGTGCCGACCCGGTTCGCCATACCGACAATCAAACTCGCGCCGGCATCGCGCCGGCCACCCGGTTCACGGACCAAACTCCAGCCAATCGCAGTGAGGAACGATGCGACTTTGTAGCTATCTCCATAACGGCCGAGCCGGATATGGCGTCGTGGCGGACGACCGCGTCATCGACATCAGCCGCGTTCTTGGCGACAGCTTTCCAACGCTCGCAAGTCTGTTGGCCGAGGCTGACTTCCTCGGCATCTGCACCCAGGCCATCGGCCGCAGCCCTGAGCTGCCGCTTGCCGGCATCGTGTTGCAGGCGCCGATTCCCAATCCGGGGAAGATCATCTGCGTCGGGCTGAACTACCACGACCACATGGTCGAGACGCGCCATGCGCCGACACAGCATCCGACTTTGTTTGCCCGCTTCGCCGACTCCCAATGCGCGCATGGCGAACCGATGTTGATGCCATCGGTTTCCACCCAGTTCGACTTCGAGGCGGAGCTCGCCGTCATCATCGGCAGAAGCGGCCGCAACATACTGGCGGATGCCGCATTGGATCATGTCGCCGGCTACTCATGCTACAACGATGGCTCAGTTCGTGACTGGCAGGTCCACACGTCGCAGTTCTTGCCGGGCAAGAATTTCCCGGCGACGGGCGCATTTGGGCCGTTCCTGGTCACAACCGACGAAATTCCGAACCCGCAAGACCTTGCGATCAGCTGCCGGTTGAACGGCGAAGCCGTCCAGATGGCGCGCACCAGCCAGATGATACACTCCGTGGCTCAGCTGATTGCCTACGTCTCGCGCATCACCCCGCTTTCCCCCGGCGACGTGATCGTGACGGGCACGCCCGGCGGTGTCGGCTTCGCGCGCGTGCCACCCCTCTTCATGAAGGAGGGCGATCTTGTCGAAGTCGACATCGAAAGTGTCGGCTTGCTGCGCAACCAGGTTGCGCGGGAAACCACACCAAGCGCCTAGCGGCAATGCGCKGAAGCGCGGCTGTGCTTTCCATGCCGGCTCGGTCGACACTTGGC
>NZ_JBFUKO010000325.1:0-6138 GCF_056400805.1 Aminobacter sp. P4_H6_2 | reverse complement strand
TGGAACGACTGCGGTGAGAGTGCCACGATGTTGTTTACCTCGATTGCGACAGTAGTGGTCTTGGCCTTGTCGAAGGGCGAGCTCGAACGGAACCACGCATTGACCTTCTCGGTCGCAGGATCGGAAGTTCTCAAGAGTGCATAAGTACGGTCGATATACTGCTTCTGCACGACCGCATCGGGGGTTACGCTTCGGAAATTCGAAACGAAGCTGCCAAGTGTCGCGCGCACCACGCGCGTATCGGCATATTCGATCTGCTGAGGGAACCCCGCACTGGCAGCGGTCCCCAGCTTGTCGACTTCCACGATATAAGGGACGAGCTTGACTTGGGTGCTCTGGAACAGAGCATATGAGAAGCCGATCAATGCCATCAGCATTCCCGTGATGCCGACGATACGCCAACCGGCGGCGGCTTTTACATACGACCCGTAGCGCTCGTTCCATTCCTGGCGTGCAGCGAGATAGGGGTTTTCGGGCGGGTTGCGCTCGGCCATGGGTCTCTTCCCGGCTACTTGTTCTCGTTGACAGGCTGCGGCGATGGCACTGCCTTGCCCGATGGCCTGCTTTGGTCGAGTTTTGCATTTGCGAGCCCGAGCAGAGAGCCGGCATGGGCTCCTGGTGAGGCGATCGCCTTTTCCTTGGCCGCCGATCCGGCAGCCCAGCCGGCGCTGCTGATCCCAGAGGTCATGCCGCGCAAAGCTGCAGCCGCCATGGAGGAGCCGCCGGCCCGCGCAGCACCTGCTGCAGAGGTGCCCTCGGCGACCGCACTTGCGCCAAGGAAGGCGCCGCCAGCCGCGAAGGTCGCCGCTTGCCCACCATGGCGTATCCCCTCCATGCCGCCGGCGACAGAGGCCCCTTGCACCACGCCCTGGAGAATGGCCGGCACATACATCGCGATGATGAACACGACAACAGAGATGCCAGCGATTGCGAGCGTAGTAACAAACTGTTCGGACTTGGCCGTCGGTGCTTCGGCAAGCCCAAGCAAGACCTCCGAGCCGATCCGCGCGATCATCACCAAAGCCATCAGCTTCATGCCGACCGAGAAGGCGTAGATGAGGTACCGAACGGCAAAATCCTTGGTGAAGGACGAGCCGCCGAGGCCGAGCATGATCATGCCTGCGAGAAGTCCAACATACATCTCGACCAGGACCGCAACAAAGATCGCCGCGACCAGGCTGAAACAGACGACCACTACGACCATGGCGAAGACGGCGGCAATCGCCAGTGCGTTGTCTTCGAACAAGCCGAACTTTGCCTGTTCAGACATCTTCGAAGCGACACGAATGCCGGCGTCGAAGATGTTAGCAGGTGAGGCTGATCCGCCATTGGCGCCGATCTGAAACAGGCTGTCGACGACAGCCTTCGCGAAGCTAGGTCCTTGGTCGAGGATGAAGGCGAAAAGGCCGATGAACATGATACGGCGTACGAGCTCTCCAAACCAGCTGTCGAGCGATGCAGTGTTGATCGCGAGCCAGACCGCGGCTATCGCAACCTCGATCCCGGCGAGTATCCAAAACAGCGAGCGCGCCGCGTTCATTACTGTCGTCTGCCAGCCGCGAGCGGCCGCCACGACCTGGTTCTCCAGTGTGGTCAGCACCGAGCCCTGCTGCGCCAATACAGGCGTGCTGGCGAGAAGGATTGCGCCAATCACTGTGATGGCGAAATGGCACCTGGTGACTTGCTTGACTGTTACCATCGGAGCCGCAGCTCCTGACCGCCGAGTATGTCCCTATCCGGATCGCCACCGAAGAAATTTTCCGCCCGCTCCCGGCGCGCCGTATCCGATGTGGACGCGGGGGTCTCATTCGCCGGAACTGGTTCCCGCAGCATCCGGATGGTGATACCCGTGCAGAAGCTAGTGGCGATCCCGATCACTACCCCTATGACCATGGAAGAGTTCACCAGCGCGGCTCCATCATCTGGCCGCCCCGCACATTGGGCAGCGTCGAACTGAAGAAGCTTTCGCGCCGCGCTTGCGCCAGATCCTTGTCCGCCTGCTTGGACTGAAACCACGTTCCCATCATCGTTGTCTGTTGCGAGACCAGCCCGCGCAGCTTCTGGAATTGCACCACCTGCTGGGCTGCTATCTGATGGCCGACCTGAAGCGCTTTCATCTGGCCGTCGGCAGTTTCCGACATGAAGCGCAGAGAGCTCATGGTCGATTCTTCCGAGGTGAATTGATCTGCCGTAAGCCCCGCCGCCTTCAGCGTACCGGCAATGGTGTCGCGGTTGGTTGTCGACCAGGTCTGGTAGTTGCCAGAAAAGGTCTCGCCGTCCGCGAGACCCGTCTTGAAATCGGCAAAGCTTTGAAAGCGCTGCTTGAGCACGTCATCGACGTTGCCCATCGAAAACGCGATCCCCTGTCCTTGTCCGACAACGGCCTGCAGCTTCTTGAGATCGCCTTCGACCTGTCCCCATATGTGGTTCGGCAGCCGGGCGGTGTTCTGCAGCAAGTTATTGTAGATGTTGAGCTGGTTCTGGATCTGCTCGGCCAGCTGCGTGATCTGCTTGACCTGGTTATTGACCTGCTCGGTCGACTTGCCAACCAGGGCAACCAGTTCGGCATTGTTGAGGAGCTGCGTCCATTCGGTTGCCTCGCCCGTCACCCCACCGGCGTGCCCGGTTTCGGTCGCGGCCGCGGTAACTACAAACATGATCGCAGCACCTGCAGTGGTCAGCCTATTTTGATGTAAAGAGCGATGCAGCATGGCCAACTCCTCTCAGATCGAGCCAACGGGCCGCCCAATCGCGGCCATGTTCGCGCTTCAGTGCCAGGATACGTTTGAGATCGTCTTTGCTGGAGGCGCCCACGAAAGACTGGGCTACCGGTCCAAGCGACATGTCGAACAGTCGCCGTCCCTCCGGCGAAGCGATGTAGTATTCGCGCTTGGGCACAGCTGTTGCAACGATTTCGATCTGGCGATCGTTGAACCCGATGCGCTGGTAGAATTCACGCGTACCTGCTTCGCGTGCCGCACCATTCGGCAGGCAGATCTTTGTCGGGCAGGATTCCTTAAGCACGTCGATGATGCCGGAGCGCTCGGCATCGGAGATCGACTGGGTGGCGAGGACCACGGCGCAATTGGCCTTGCGCAGCACCTTCAGCCATTCCCTGATCTTGTCGCGAAAAGTCGGGTGCCCCAGCATCAACCATGCCTCATCAAGGACGATAAGGCTGGGCGCGCCGGTCAAGCGCTTCTCGATCCTGCGGAACAGATAGGTCAAGACCGGGACGAGATTGCGCTCCCCCATATTCATCAGTTGCTCGATCTCGAAGGTCTGCAACGATCCAAGCGAAAGGCCGTCGGTTTCGGCGTCGAGTAACTGCCCCATCGGACCGTCGACGGTGTAGTGGTGGAGAGCCTCCTTGATCTCGCGCATCTGAACGCCGGAGACGAAGTCGGATAGCGATCGTCCGCGGGCCTCCACCAAAAGTGCTACTTGCCGCGAGATCGCGTTGCGGTGATCGGGCGTGATGGAAACACCCTGTAGCGCCACAAGCGTCTCGACCCATTCCGACGCGAAGGCCTTGTCGGCATCGGTGGAGAGATCGGCGAGTGGGCAAAAGGCTAGCACCCCACTGGGATTCTCCTCTTCTGAAGCCTCGCTATCAGCGCCGAGTTCGTAGTGGTCGCCACCCACAGCCAGTGTCAGTGGCTGCATCGATCTGCCCTTGTCGAAGGCGAATATTTGGGCCCCGGGATAGCGGCGGAACTGGGCGACAATTAATGCCAGCAGCGTCGACTTGCCGGACCCGGTCGGCCCGAAGATAAGTGTGTGACCGACATCGTCGACATGCAGATTGAGCCGGAACGGCGTTGAGCCAGAAGCAACCTGGATCAATGGTGGAGAGGCCGGTGGATAAAAAGGGCAAGGGGCAATGGGGCTACCTGACCAGACCGAATTAAGTGGAATGAGATCGGCAAGGTTACGTGTGTTGATCAGCGGCTCTCTGATGTTGGCATACCAGTTGCCGGGCAACGAGCCGAGGAAAGCCTCGGTCGCATTCAGCGTCTCGATCCTCGCCCCGAAACCTTCTGCCTGGATCAGGCGCCGTACGGCCTCGCATTTCTCCCGAAGACGAGTGCTGTTTTCGTCAAAAGCCAGGATCACCGGCGTGTAGTAGCCATAGGCGACAAGCTGCGAGGAAGCTTGTGCGATCGCATCTTCCGTCTCTGCCACCATTGTCATCGCGTCCTGGTCGACCGAACGCGAATGCGTCTGGAACAGCTGGTCGAAAAACGGCCGGACTTTCTGCTGCCACTTCTTGCGGGTGCGCTCGAGCTTCTGGCGGGCCTCTTGGTCGTCGAGGAACATGAAACGCGAGGACCAGCGATAAGTCAGCGGCATCAGGTCGAGGGAGTTGAGGATGCCTGGCCAGCTTTCGGCCGGCAGCCCATCGATCGCAACAATGCCAACAAAGCGGTTCTCGACAACCGGCGTCAACCCATGCTGAAGCTCGGCCGTCACCAGCCAGTCGAGGTACATCGGGATGTCAGGCAGGCGGACTGGATGGTTCTCTCCCGTGATGCAAAAGCGGATGAACTGGAACAGTTCGTCGTAGCGCGCGGTCACAAAACCGCTGCGCTCCTCGACCGATCGCGTTACCATCCGCCTGATCGACAAAACGTTGGCCAGAGACTGCTCGACTTCACGGATCGAATTCTCAAACGTCACCAGCACCGTGTCGGCATAGGTTGCCGCCCTGCCTCCCGCGTCCGAATAGAAATAGCGGGTGAGCCCTGATCGCTGCCGCGCCGGCGGGCGATAGGTCAGGATCAGTGCATGCCGGCTCTCATAGTGCCCCTGCTCGCGCTCGAAATGCCCACGCCGCTCGTCGTCAATTGCGCGCGTGACGGGATCGGGAAAATGGCATTCCGCAGTTGCCGGATACGCGACGGTCGGTACCCGTATCGCCTCGGCCTGTATCATCCGGCCTGAGCCGAAGCGCGAAAGGATGGCGTTGATTTGGCGCGAGATCTCGTTGCGCTCGGCATCGGTGGAACTCTCCGAATCCGGACCTGCGAAATACCAGCCGGCCATCAAGCTCCCATCTTTGAGCAGGATGACGCCATTAGCGACCAGCCCCGCATAAGGAACGAGATCGGCAAAGGACGGGCCGGAATGACGAAAAGAACGCAGTGCGGCCATAGTCCAACCGTCCTTCAGTAGCGACGCCACGGCGTCGAAGTGGGCCGGTAGTGCGGCCGGTAGGAGATGTGTCTGATATAGACGCGCCGCATCATTGGGTCGGACTTGGCCATCATGCGAAGTGCAGCAACCACCAAGACCCAGACGGCGATCCCGAACAGAGTGGAGTAGAGCGTCAGCACCACAAAGATCAGGATCGCTGCCGCAAGCCCTGTGACGAGCACCAGTTCGCGGTCCGCGCCCATCAGCAGGTTCGAGCGCGACAGAGCGCGATGGATGCGGTTGCGCTGGAGATTGGAGCCAACATCAGCCATGCGGCCCCTCCCCTGTTTGGGGAAAAGCGGCAGAGGATACGACATCGCCGATGGAGGCGCCTGTTGCACCGAACAGCGCAACGATTTGAGTGGCACCGAGCAGGATGCCGGCTACCAACACAACATACATAAGCCTGCGCGCAAAATCGTTGAGCTCGCCACCGAAGATCAGCATGCCGCCGGCAACGGCCACAGCTGCCAGCGCAATGAAGCCCGCGACGGGCCCAGTGATCGATTGCTGGATCCGTTGCAACGGGCCTTCCCAAGGCAGCCCACCGCCTGAACTGGCAAGCGCTGGATCGGCCAGCATAAGTGAAAGTGACAGCACGAACGCACTGACGACAACGGTTTGATGGTCATGCGACATGGCGCTGCTCCTCGATCTGCGCGCAATTCTCGGTCTGATAGTGAGTGCCGGCAAAGCGCTCGACATGGACGACATCACGCACCCTTCGACCTTTCGGCGTTCGCTCGATCGACACGACGAGATCGACGGCTTCTCCGATCACTTCTCGCATCGGCTGCTGGCTGACTTCAGCAGTCAGCTGTTCGAGGCGGCGTAGCGCCGACATCGCCGTATTGGAGTGGATCGTTGTTACGCCGCCGGGATGACCAGTGTTCCAGGCCTTCAGAAGCGTCAAAGCCGCACCATCACGYACCTCGCCGACGA
>NZ_JBFUKO010000324.1:0-6203 GCF_056400805.1 Aminobacter sp. P4_H6_2 | reverse complement strand
CAAGAGTTCTGAGGTAGACAGAAACTGACCCTGATGGGTCGGGACGAATATTTATTGCCTGAGCAGAACTATCACCACGGCCAGCCTGAGAAGGGCGGCCGAACCCTGGACTATTGCCAAATGCAGGAGGTAGCTATGGCGCAGTGGAAGCTAGACAAGGAAGTTGACTATGAAGTCTTCGAGCTTGGAGACCTTAAACTCCAGAAAGGGATGACCCTTCCTGACGCCAAGCTGGCATACAAGACGTTTGGCAGGCTGAACGCCGACAAGAGCAATGTCATCGTCCTGCTGACCTACATGGCCTCCACTCACTACGACAACCAGTGGGTCATCCGGGAAGGCGGCGCGCTCGACCCGAGCAAGTATTTCATCGTCATTCCCAACGTCTTCGGCAACGGTCTGTCGTCCTCGCCGAGCAACACGCCGGCGCCCTACAACAAGGCGCGCTTCCCGCATGTCACCTACTACGACAACATCAAGGCGCAGCATCGCCTGCTGACCGAGAAGTTCGGCATTACCAAGATCAAGATGGTCACGGGCTGGTCGATGGCGGCTGCGCAGACGTTCCATTGGGCGGCGCTCTATCCTGACATGGTCGAGGCGATCTGCCCGACTGCCGGCTCGGCGAAGACGGCAAAGCATAACCACGTCATGCTTGAGGGTGTGAAAGCCGCACTGACGGCCGACGACGCGTTCAAGGACGGCTGGTATGACGATCAGCCCTTCAAGGGCCTGCGCGCCATGGGGCGGGTCTATGCGGGCTGGGGCTTCTCGCAGGAATTCTTCCGCAAGGAGGAGTATCTTGAGCTCGGCTACGCTTCCGTCGAGGACTTCATCGTAGGCTATTGGGAACAGTGGTTTAACCTGCGCGACGCCAACAACATGGTCGCGATGATCCGCACCTGGCAGTCCGGCGATATCAGCGACAACGAGCTCTACAACGGCGACTTCCGCAAGGCGCTCGCTGCGATCAAGGCCAAGGCGATCGTCATGCCGGGCGACTGCGACCTCTACTTTCCGCCGGAAGACAGCGCGTTTGAGGTCGAACACATGCCGAATGCCGAGCTTCGCCCATTCCGCTCGAGCCACGGACACTTCGCCGGCGGATCCGGCCTCAGGCAGGCGGATGTGAAGTTCCTTGACGAAGCCTGGCGGGAGTTGCTGGCGAGCTAAGCCGCAACGCCTTTCTTTTCCGAACATGAACTTGGACCGGGCCTATCCGCACGGATAGGCCTCAAGGCAAAGGGGAACGCAAATGATAATAAATTCAAGCGTCAATCGCCGGTCATTCCTGAAGACGACAGCAAATGCTGCTGCAAGCTTGGGCCTGATCGGCGCTGGTGGCCGGGCTTTCGCGCAAGAGGACACGATCAAGATCGCAAGCCTGCTCGATCTTTCAGGCGGTCTCGACGCGGCCGGAAAGCCGATGCAGGACGCTATCACCTTCGCCGTCGAAGAGATCAACCAGGCAGGCGGGCTCTTGGGCAAGCAGATCAGCCTGATCACCTACGACACCCAGACCGACATGCGGCTCTATCCGCAGTATTCCCAACAGGCCGCTTTGAAGGACAAGGTGTCTGCCGTGTTTGGAGGTATCACGTCCGCCTCCCGCGAGGTGATGCGGCCGGTACTTCGGCGGCTCAACACGCTTTACTTCTACAACACCCAATACGAAGGCGGCGTCTGCGACCGCAACATCTTCTGCACGGGCATCACGCCGGCCCAGAAGCAGTCAAAGCATGTGCCCTTTGTGATGAACAAATGGGGCAAGAAGATCTACACGCTGGCTGCAGACTACAATTACGGCCAGATCACCGCCGCATGGACGCGCAAATACTGTACTGAAAACGGTGGTCAGATTGTTGGTGAGGATTTCTTCCCACTCGACGTGACCAACTTCGGATCGACGATCCAGAAGATCCAGGAAGCCAAGCCGGACTTCCTCTACCTCGTCCTTGTCGGCGGCGCCCATCAGTCGTTCTACCGCCAGTGGGCAGCCGCCGGCATGAACAAGCAGATCCCGATGGCGTCGACGACCATGACCATCGGCGGCGAGCAGATGGTGCTCTCGCCAGAGGAAACAAACGGCATCCTGCTGTGCTTCAATTATTTCGAGGCGCTCGACACGCCCGCCAACAAGGCCTTCCTCGATCGCTTCCATAAGCGCTTCGGTGCTGAATATCCCTATGTGACCGAACTGGCGATGGCCACCTACCAATCCGTCTATCTGTGGGCGGAAGGGGTCAAGCGGGCGGGCACCGCCGAACGGATGCCGGTGATCGAAGCGCTTGAGTCCGGCATCAGCCTCGACCTGCCCAGCGGCAAGTTCTCGATCGATCCGCAGACGCATCATTGCGTCATGGACATCAATATCGRCCAGATCCAGGACCGCAAGATCAACATCCTGGAGAGCTTTTCGCAGCAGCAGCCGCTCGACACGTCGGGTGTCTGCGACCTCAAGAAGAACCCCGATGACAACTCGATGTACGTCATCAAGGTTTGAATGACTCAAAAGGTTGCGGGTCGTTCGATCGCGGCAATGCGCGAACGACCTCGCAGCAATCCAAGAGGCTGTGCGGTTATGGACCTGCTCGTTGTACTTTCATTTGAGGCTCTCAAAGCCGTTGCAAGCCTGGCGCTGATCAGCGTCGGACTTGCGATCATCTTCGGCATGATGCGGGTGATTAACCTTGCTCACGGCGAATTCATCATGCTCGGCGGCTATGCGGCGATTGTCGCGACCAAGGCCGGGATTAACATCTGGATCGCCACGCTGTTGGTCAGTCCCCTCGTGGTGGGGGCGATCGGTGTGGTCATCGAACGGACGATCATCCGCTTTCTCTATGGTCGGCCGCGCGACACCATGCTCGCGACCTGGGGGCTGAGTCTGCTCTTGGTCGGCCTGGCTACCACCGTTTTCGGCAACACCACCGAGGGCATATCGGCCCCGGCCGGCTCGCTGCAGATCGGTGATTACCGCATCGCCGCCTATTCGCTGATCATCATCGTCATCGCAATTGTTGTGTTCGCCGCGATCTGGGCTGTCTTCCGCTTTACGCGCTACGGGCTGATCGCACGCAGCACGATGCAGAATGCCGACATGGCCGCCGCACTGGGCGTCAATCCATCGCGCGTCTATGCCGTCACATTCGGCGTTGGCGCCGGGCTTGCCGGTCTGGCCGGCGGCGTCATGGCGCCAATCACCGGCATCGTGCCGACGATTGGTGCTGCCTATGTCGCCAAGGCGTTCATCACCGTCATCGGAGGGGGCCCGGCAATCCTTGCGGGCACGGTGTCGGCCTCGGTGCTGTTCGGGGCGATCGACCAGATCATCACATATCTCACTACCCCGGTTATCGGCGAGGTGGCCCTTTTGGCTGCTGCCGTCGTGATGCTGCGGTTCATGCCGCAAGGCATCACCGGGCGTTTCTTCAGGAGGGCGGCATGACCGCGATTTTGCAAGGAAACGGCGGACTGGTTGCCGCCACAGTGTTGGGGCTGGTATTGCTGGTGGCACTGCCACAGCTCGTCGACCCCATCATGATGATCGAGCTGACGTCCTATGTGATCATGGCGATCCTGGCGCTCAGCCTCGGGCTGATCTGGGGCTATGGCGGTATCCTGTGCTTTGGCCAGTCGGCGTTCTTTGGCATCGGCGCCTATGCCTATGCCATCGCCGTTATCAATTTCGGCGACAGCACCATCCCGCTGCTGCTCTCGATCGTCGTTCCCGGGCTGTTTGCGGCATTGCTCGGCTACTTCCTGTTCTACGCGCGCATCACCGACGTCTATTTCGGCGTCATCACGCTGACGGTGACATTGATCCTCTACAAGGTCATGGGCGCGACTTCAGGTTCCCAATATGTCATCGGTGCGGCCCCCTTGGGTGGCTACAATGGCATTCCGGCGGTTCCACCTTTGAATTTTCCAGGTCGGCCCGAACTGGCACTATCCTTTGACGGCCTGTTCTATTTGTCCGGTTTCACCTTGCTGGCGGTGTATGTCGGCCTTCGGCTGATGCTAAAGAGCCGCTTCGGCCAGGTCGTCGTTGCCATCCGCGAAAACGAACGTCGCGCCGAACTGCTCGGTTACGACGCACGTTTCTACAAGCTGGCGACCTTCGCCATCGGCGGCGCGATCGCTGGCCTGGCAGGTTGCCTGTTCGCCAATTGGGGCATGTTCATCAGTCCCGACGTCTTCGGACTGGCCCAGTCGGCGCAGGTCATCATCTGGGTGATTGTCGGTGGCACCGGTACGCTGCTCGGCCCCATCGTCGGCTGCTTCGCCATCCAGTGGATCGCCACGAAACTTGGCGCCCAGCAGCTTCTCAACGCCAACCTGGTGCTCGGCACGATCCTGATCGGCTTTGTCCTGCTGGTCCCGAAGGGTGTGGTGCCGACAATCAGTGACGCTGTTCGGCGGCTGAAATTCCGTCCCTACGTCGCTCCGCTCGTCGAGCAAAAGAGGGTGCCATGACTTCGCTCGATTGTATCCTTGAGACCCGAGGCCTCGAAAAACGCTTTGGCGGTGTCGTTGCCATCGCAAGCGTCGACTTCAGACTCAAGCAGCGCGAACTGCGCTGCCTGATTGGCCCCAACGGCGCTGGCAAGAGCACCTTCTTCAAGATGCTGACGGCACAGCTCAAGCCGACGACCGGCCAGATATTGTTTGATGGCGTCGACATCACCCGAGCCCAGCCGCATCAGGTCAGCCGGTTGGGCATCGGCATCAAAAACCAGGTGCCCGATGTCTTCAACAACCTGACGGTTGCCGAAAACATCTCYGTTGCGGCCCGTTCGCGCCATGGCAAGGCGCGCGCAGCGGCAAAAGGCAAGGACGTCATGGAGCGGCTGGGCCTGACCGCCCTGACAGGGAGGCTGGTCGGCGAACTGGCCCACGGCCAGCGCCAATGGGTCGAGCTTGCCATGGTGGTGGCGCTTGAGCCCAAGCTCATCTTGCTCGACGAGCCGGCGGCCGGAATGACGGCGGATGAGACCAACAAGACAGCTGAACTCATCCGCGAGGTCAACAAGTCGGCGGCAATCGTCGTGGTCGAGCACGACATGCAGTTCATCAAGCAGATCGCCCAAACCGTGACCGTCTTTCACCAGGGGCGCGTGCTGATCGAAGACACGATGGAAAAGGTTCAGGGTAACGAGCTGGTTCGCGAAGTCTATCTGGGGAAGTCAGAAGATGATTGAGGTCAAGAATCTGCACTCCGGCTACGGCCGGATCCCGATCCTGCACGGCATCAACTTCACGATGAAGCCGGGGGAGGTCGTCGGCATCCTCGGCCACAACGGCATGGGCAAGACCACCCTGTTGCGCACGCTTGTCGGCCAGATCAAGACGACGCAAGGGTGCGTCGAGTTCGATGGCCGCGACATCACCTTTGCCAGCTCGTCCGAGCGCGCCCGTGCCGGTATCGGCTACGTGCCGCAGGGGCGTGACATCTTCCCTCTGCTTTCCGTCATGGAAAACCTGAAGATGGGGGAGATCATGCGTGATGGTGAAAGCGCCATACCTGAGATGCTCGGCCATTTCCCCGTGTTGAAGGATTTGCTCGAGCGGCCAGGCCGAGGGCTGTCAGGCGGACAGCAGCAGATCCTGGCATTGGCTCGCTGCCTCGCCGGGCGACCGAAGCTGGTGCTGCTTGACGAGCCGACGGAAGGCATCCAGCCCTCGATCGTCGATCTTATCGCCGAAAAGCTGGGCGAACTGAAGGTCAGTCTGGGCCTGGGCATCATCCTCGTCGAGCAAGACATCCGCTTCATCCGCCAGTTGGCCGACCGCGTGCTGATCATCCAGAAAGGCGCGTTCGTTGCCGAGATTTCGCCGGATCAGCTCTACGACCGGGAAATCGTCGACGCGCATCTGGGGATCTGACTAGGGCCGCGCGCTGTTCCACGAGATCCAGAAGTTGCCGCCAAATGCTCCAGGGGACTTTGAATGTTGAAGTTGAATTCCATTGTCGGATTGGCGGCTGACCAGCAGTTGAGCGCCCAGCTCCATTTGCTGGATCACGAAGGCCGTGTCGAGTTCATCTTGCTAGACACCGCCGAAATCGCCCGCCGGCGGCTGTCGGCGAGAACCGACCGCGGCACGCTCTGCGCGATCTCCCTGCCGCGCACGCAGCGGCTCGTCGATGGCGCGGTGCTGTTGCTTGAAGACAAGCGCGCCATCGTTGTCCGTGCGGAGCCGGA
>NZ_JBFUKO010000323.1:0-6209 GCF_056400805.1 Aminobacter sp. P4_H6_2 | reverse complement strand
GCCGTAGATGATGCCGAAATTGATCGCCTTGGCGCGCCGGCGCACTTCCGAAGGCATGCCTGCGACCGGCACCGTAAACATCTCGGACGCGGTCATGGCATGGATGTCGACGCCGTCCGCGAAGGCCTGCTTGAGCTGGCCGATGTCGGCGACATGGGCAAGCACGCGCAGCTCGATCTGGCTGTAGTCGGCCGAGATCAGCTTGTTGCCTTTGTCGGCGATGAAGGCGGTCCTGATCTTGCGCCCTTCGGTGGTGCGGATCGGGATGTTTTGCAGGTTCGGGTCCGACGACGACAGCCGGCCCGTGGTGGTGGCGGCGAGCGCGTAGGAGGTGTGGACGCGCTTGGTCTCGGGATTGATGAAGCCAGGCAGGGCGTCGGTGTATGTCGATTTCAGCTTGGTCAGCTGTCGCCAGTCGACGATCTTGCGCGGCAGCTCGTGGCCTTCGGCGGCGAGGTCTTCGAGCACCTGGGCAGAGGTCGACCATTGGCCAGTCTTGGTCTTGGTGCCGCCCGGCAGGCCCATGCGGCCAAACAGGATGTCGCCGAGCTGCTTGGGCGAACCGATGTTGAAGCGCTCGCCAGCGAGATTGTTGATTTCGTCTTCCAGACGGGCAGCACCCTGAGCGAGTTCGCCCGACAGGCGCGACAGGATTTGGCGGTCGACCGAGATGCCGCGCTGTTCCATCCGTGCCAGCACTGGCACCAGCGGACGTTCCAGCCGTTCGTAGACCGACGCAAGACCCTTGGCGGCCAGGCGCGGCTTGAGCACGCGCCACAGGCGCAGCGTCACGTCGGCGTCCTCGGCGGCGTAGGCGGTGGCCTTGTCGATGTCGACCTGGTCGAAGCCGACGAAGCTCTTGCCGGAACCGGCGACGGTCTTGAAGGCAATCGGCGTGTGGCCAAGCCATTTTTCCGACAGCGGGTCCATGCCGTGGCCACCATTGGTGCCGCCGTCGAGCACATAAGATAGCAGCATCGTGTCGTCGAACGACCTGATGTCGATGCCGTAGCGGTTCATCACCACGAGATCGTATTTCAGGTTCTGCGCGATCTTCAGCACGGAAGCATCTTCGAGCAGCGGCTTGAACACGGCGATGGCGTCGCGCACTGGAATCTGGTTTTCGACCAGCCCGCCGCCCAGAAGATCGCCGCGCCCGCTCTTGTGGGCAAGCGGCACATAGGCAGCGCGGCCGGGTGCTGTAGCAAGCGAAAAACCGACCAGTTCGGCCTGCATCGGGTCGAGCGAATTGGTCTCGGTATCGAAGGCCATGATTCCGGCTTCAGTGGCTTCGGCCACCCAGGCCTTCAGCGTCGCGAGGTCACGGATGGTGACATAGGTGGCGTGGTCGAACTTTTCCGCCGCTGCCGCTGCCGCCAGCTTGTTGGCGAGGGCTGTGGGGGTGTCCAGTCCGCTGCTGCCGCTATCGGCGGGTGAGGGGGCGGCGTTGCCGCCGTTCGCATCTGCTGCAGGAACTGCTGCACTGGAGGTCGCGGGCGCTGCTCCCGAGCCGACATCCGGCCCGTGCGCATCGGCGCCCCATTGCACGGTGACAGGCGCGGGCTCGATCTCGCCGGCCTCGGTGCCGGTGGCTTCGGCCACGCGCCTGGTCAGCGAGGTGAATTCCATCGTCTTGAGGAAGCCGATCAGCCTTGGCCCGTTGGGCGGCTGCAGCACGAAGTCTTCGAGCGCATCGGTCACCGGCACGTCGAGCTTGAGCCGAACCAGTTCACGCGAAATGCGCGCCTTTTCGGCATTGTCGATGATCGATTGGCGCCTTTTGTCCTGCTTGATCTCGGAGGCGCGGGCAAGCAGTGTGTCGAGGTCGCCGAACTGCTCGAGCAGCTGTGCTGCGGTCTTAGGCCCAATGCCGGGCACGCCCGGCACGTTGTCGACGGAGTCGCCGGTCAGCGCCTGAAGATCGATCATCTTTTCGGGCGGCACGCCCCACTTTTCGATGACCTCGGGGATGTTGATCTGGCGATCCTTCATTGGATCGTACATCGACACCGTGGGGCCGACGAGTTGCATCAGATCCTTGTCGGACGAAACGATGGTGGTGTCGCCGCCGGCCTCGCAGGCAAGCCGCGCATAGGTTGCGATCAGATCGTCGGCTTCGAAACCTTCCATCTCGATGCAGGGCAGCTCGAAGGCCTTGGTCGCCTGGCGGATCAGGCCGAATTGCGGGATCAGATCCTCAGGTGGTGCCGAGCGGTTGGCCTTGTATTCGGGGTACAGCTCGTTGCGGAAGGTCTTCGAAGAATAGTCGAAGATGACGGCGAAATGGGTCGGCACGACACCGGCATCGGTGTTGCGCGCATCGAGCATCAGCTTCCACAGCATGTTGCAGAAACCCGAGACCGCGCCGACCGGCAGGCCGTCGGATTTGCGGGTCAGCGGCGGCAGCGCGTGATAGGCGCGGAAGATGTAGCCGGAGCCGTCGACAAGGAAGAGATGATCGCCTTTTTTCATGGCGATACGGGTAGCTTGGCGCAGCGCGGCTGTCCATCGTCAAGCTGGCCTTGCCGCCGTCTACTGACAAGTCGTTGACGGGTAGCTGGCGCCTGCATGTCGAGGTCAGGCCATCGACAACATCCAAGCGCCGCAAAAGAGGACCTTCCTTTCAGAGTGGCGCGAACCGCTTGGAAACGGTCTCGGCTCCTTCGCGATAGTCGGTGAAGCCGATCCCCTGATAAAATGCCTGGCCGCCGGTGTTTTCCTTGCGAATGGTGGCGTCGATGAAGCTGACGCCGGCCTTTTTCGCGGCTTCCACCGTGTTGGCGAACAATGCCCGTCCAGCGCCTCTCTTGTGCGCGTGCKGATCGACGAAGGTAGCGACTATGCCCCAGTCGGCCGGCAGCCGATCGCCCGGCCAGTCCGGGTCGGACCATTCGAGCGACTGGAACCCCAACAGCTGCTCGCCATCCAATGCCACGAAGCAGCTGATTCCGAGTTTCGGCGAGATGAAGTAGTTGATAATGCGCTGCTCATCGAACGGTTCGCGGTGCGCCGTCGTTCCTCCGATCTCGATGATTTCGTTCAGGATTCGCGCCATCGCGCTTGCGTCTTGCGGCTGCGCGGGTCGGGTATGCAATGCCATGGATTGCTCATTCCAAATTTGATTTGCCAGATTTGCTTGAGAATAGGCGGGCCACACCCGTTCTGCCAATGTGGGATTTCGGAGATCGAAATGCTGACGTCGATCGTCTTCTCAAGGTAGCGAGTGTCAGGCGGCAGGCTCGCCGCCTCGCCGGGCCAGCCGCTCGGAGCCCAGGATCGACCGCATCGTTTCCATCGAGTTCGCTGGTCCAGTTACGGCTTTTGTCCGGCTCAACTGCGCCATTGAGCCGAAGCTCTTCACCGATTTGCTTACCCTGGTGAAACTCGAAGGCCGCTGGCAGATCATGTCGAAGATTTTTCACTTCGATCTGCAATCGAACTGACTGACATGAAACGCGAGCACAAGAATGCCTTACATCAATATCAAGATCAGCCGTGAAGGCGTCAAGCCTGAGAAGAAGGTGGTTCTGATCAAGGGCACCACTGATCTTTTGGTCGATGTCCTCGGCAAGAAGCCGACCCCAATATTTGTGGTTGTTAATGAAGTCGATCTGCAGGATTTTGGTGTTGGCGGAATGCCATTGAACGAATAGAGCTGCAAGCAGGCCAAGGGCTGAGACCGTGCTAAGGGGTCAATCACGGTCATGTTACAAAAGTGTAATCTCCGTGCCCTTGAATCGCCACGTTCAAAGGAACAAATAGTGGGCATCGGCAGTTTTTGCCGAAGTCCGGTCTCAGGCCCGTCCCCCGCCTATCCGGACCCTGCGGCAGCCTCATCCCCCTCTCCGGGCTGCCGCACCGTTTAAAGAATGTGCCGCCGTGGCTACCCCTCCACCACGGCGGCACTTTTTTATTTCCAACACAGCAAAGCATCTCCCATCGGTCGCTGGCCCAATGTTGCTGGCTTTTCGTTTTCGTGTTCGGTCACTAGGTTGCGGCGCAGAAGAATCGAAAGGCACCCACATGACCGCGCTAGCGCCCGTTCTCGACCGTCTCGATAAAAACCTCGATCAGTCCCTGGAGCGCCTTTTCGGCCTGCTTCGCATCAAGTCGATTTCCACCGATCCGGCTTTTGCAGGCGATTGCCGCAAAGCCGCCGAATGGCTGGTCGCCGATCTCAAGACCATCGGTTTCGACGCCAGCGTCCGCGACACGCCAGGCCACCCGATGGTGGTTGCCCATCATGACGGCCCCGCCGGCTCGCCGCACGTGCTGTTTTACGGTCACTACGACGTCCAGCCGGTCGACCCGCTGGAGCTGTGGGAGAGCGATCCGTTCGATCCCAAGATCAAGGAAATCGCGCCTGGCCTCAAGGTCATCACCGGCCGTGGCTCGTCCGACGACAAGGGCCAGCTGATGCTGTTCGTCGAGGCCTGCCGCGCTTGGAAAGAGGTGCATGGCGGCCTGCCGTGCAAGATCACGCTGTTGTTCGAAGGCGAAGAAGAGTCCGGCTCGCCGTCGCTCAAGCCGTTCCTCGATGCCAATGCCGAAGAGCTCAAGGCCGATTTCGCCATGGTCTGCGACACCGGCATGTGGGACCGCGATACACCCGCGATCTCGATTGCACTGCGCGGACTGGTCGGCGAGGAGATCACAGTTCACGCCGCCGACCGCGACCTGCATTCGGGCGAATATGGCGGTGCCGCCGCCAACCCGGTGCGCATCCTCGCCAAGGTGCTCGCCGACATCCACGACGACACCGGCCATGTCACCATTCCCGGCTTCTATGACGGTGTCGAAGAAACCCCGTCCCAGATATTGAAGTCTTGGGAAACGCTGGGTGAGACGGCCGAGAAATTCCTCGGCGAGGTCGGCCTGTCGATTCCCTCGGGCGAAAAGGGACGTTCGGTGCTCGAACTGGTCTGGGCGCGGCCGACAGCCGAATTCAACGGCATCATCGGTGGCTACACCGGCAAGGGCTTCAAGACGGTGATCGCGGCGGAAGCCTCGGCGAAAGTGTCGTTCCGCCTCGTCCACAAGCAGGATCCCGAGAAGGTCCGGACCGCCTTCCGCGATTTCGTCAAGGCGCGCATTCCCGCCGATTGCAGTGTCGAGTTCCACGAGCATGGCGGCTCGCCGGCGATCCAGCTGTCTTACGACTCGCCCTTCCTGGGCAAGGCCAAGGAAGCGCTGTCGGATGAGTGGTCGAAGCAGACGGTGATGATTGCCATGGGCGGCTCGATCCCGATCGTCGGTGACTTCCAGACCTATCTCGGCATGGAATCGCTGCTGGTCGGCTTCGCCCTGCCCGACGACCGCATCCATTCGCCCAACGAGAAGTACGACCTGAACTCGTTCCACAAGGGCCAGCGCTCCTGGGCCCGTATTCTTGAGGCGCTGACCCGTTCGTGACCCCCTAAGATCAACTTTCTGTTGATTTTTCATCCGATCGCGGCGAGGACGAGCCAAGCCGCGATCGGAGAAAACAATGACCATCCGCTTTCACAAGAACGACCTGCCGCACCTCGACCACTACAATGTCGATGCGGTCGCCATCGATACCGAAACGCTGGGGCTGAACCCGCATCGCGACCGCCTCTGCGTCGTGCAGATTTCRCCGGGCGACGGCACTGCCGACGTGATCCAGATCGCGCCAGGGCAGAAGAAGGCACCGAACCTCGTTGCCCTGCTCAAGGATCGCAAGATCACGAAGCTGTTTCATTTCGGCCGCTTCGACATTGCCGTGCTCTACAATGCCTTCGGCGTCATGGCCGAGCCGGTGTTCTGCACCAAGATCGCCTCGCGCCTTTGCCGCACCTACACCGACCGCCACGGCCTCAAGGACATCTGCAACGAGCTTCTGGGTGTCAGCCTGTCGAAGCAGCAGCAGTCGTCGGACTGGGCGGCCGAGACGCTTTCGCCCGAGCAGCTCGAATATGCCGCTTCCGACGTCCTTTACCTGCATCGCCTGCGCGACGTTCTGGCTGGCCGGCTTGAACGCGACGGACGCGCCAAGGAGGCCGAGGCCTGCTTCCGCTTCCTTCCCACCCGCGCCAAGCTCGACCTGATGGGCTGGGACGAAGAAGACATCTTCGCCCACAGCTGAAATCTATCAACCTATTGAAATTGTGTATTTTCCATCCCGAAAACCGACATCGGTTTTCGGGATGACGGGCTTTGGGCACGCCTTTTTTGGGAACGAACTGGGC
>NZ_JBFUKO010000322.1:0-6212 GCF_056400805.1 Aminobacter sp. P4_H6_2 | reverse complement strand
GGCAAAGCCCGAGCTTGAAGCCCTTGTCGGCATTGTCACGGAACTTGGCCGAGCTCATCAAGCCGAAGAACGGCTCCGTCTGGCCGGGTGCGCCCACAGCTTCCGATATCGCGTCGTCGGCGTCCGCAAGCAGCGGCGAATTGCCGGCAAAGCCTTTGACCCAGGCTGCCGTGGCGCTGTCTTCGCCAACATCGATGTCCTTGCCGAAATGCGCCTTGTAGGCAGCCTTCATCTTGTCATCGTCATGGGTTGCGGTCTGGTTGAACCAGTCCGGGTAGGTGCCCTTCGACAGCGGGTCGTAGAAGGCGACCTTGCCCTTCCATTTCGCGTCGGTCAGCTCCCAGATGTTCTTCACCGGGCAGGCGTCGTAGGCTTCGGTATTGTAGGCCCAGACTGCGGCGTTGGTGGTGATGGCGAGCGGATTTTGGAACTTGGCCGGGATCTTGTCGGCCATATCAGGCGGCAGATAGCTCTCGACGAATTTCTGCGGCAGCAGCTGCGCCAGGCCTGCCGGCGCGTCGGTGATCAACACGACGTCGCCCTTGACGTTCTTGGCCTGCCCCTCGCGGATGATCATCTCCAGTTGAGCGTTCGCCGATACTTTGACACCCGTCGCCTGCAGGCCGTACTTCTTGGTGAAGTTCTCGGCCATCTCGACGATCTTGCCGGTGCTGTCATAGATGTTGATCGGCGCTTCCTTTTTCGCCGCCTCCACCAGCACATTGAGGTCGAAGGTGTCGGCCCGTGCCGGAGCCGCACCGAACATTGCGGCTGCAAATACCGCCGCAAGCGCGGTCGACGCCAAAGCTCTGCTTGTCTTGCTGCTCATGTCAAACGCCGGTTTCATGGTTTCCTCCCGTTTAAATCCGGCCAGACGCGCCCGGCATCATGCCGGGCGCCGCAGTTGCGTCAGTCTATTTCTGGTAGTTGACGCGCCAGAGGTCCTGCCAATCCTGACGCGCATCCCAGTCGCTCTGGGCCGTCGCTGAATCGTAGGGGAAGATCTGGTCGAGCGCCTTGCCGATGCCCGAAGGCTCGTCGTCAGGCAGCTTGGCGTCGCTATTGGTCGACATCTTGCCGTCGGCTGCCTGCGGCGCGATGCCTTCTTCGGTCATCAGATAGTGGATGAACAGCTTCGCCGCATTGGGGCTGTCGGTGCCCTTGGCGATGAAGCCGAGGCTCGGATACATCCAGCCGGCGAAAGGCTTGAGCCCGGTGCACAGGCCGAGCTTGGAACCCACATCCTGGTTGTTGCGGAACTTGGCCGAACTGACGAGCCCGACGAACTGCTCCTTCTGGTCCGGTGCGCCGACAGCCTGCGCGGCTCCTTCGTCAGCGTCGGCCAACAGCGGGCCGTTAGCGGCCAGCGCCTTCACCCACGCGGCGGTGGCACCAGACTCGTCGGTCACCAGGTCCTTGCCGTAATATTCCTTGTAGGCCGCAGCCACCTTGTCATCGGCTTTGGTCGCCATCTGGTTGAACCAGTCGACATAGGACGCCTTGTTGAGCGGGTCCTGCATGGCGAGCTTGCCCTTCCACTTGGCCTCCGTCAGCTCCCAGATGTTCTTGACCGGGCAGCTTTCGTTGAGCTGTGTGTTGTAGGCAAAGACGTTGGCTTCGTTGGAGACGGTCAGCGGGTTCTGGTACTGCGCCGGGATCTTGTCGGCGAGATCCGGCGGCAGCCAGCTGTCGACGAAACCCTGCGGCACCAGCTGTGCCACACCGGCCGGCACGTCGCTGATCTGGATCACGTCGCCCTGCACATTCTTGGCCTGGCCTTCGCGGATCACCATTTCGAGCTGCGCTGCGGCATTGGCCTTGGTGCCTGTCGCCTGCACGCCGTACTTCTTGGTGAAGTTCTCGGCCTGCTTCACGATCTTGCCGGTGCTCGAATAGACGTTGATCGGCGGCTCTTTCTTCGCGGCTTCGATCAGCGCGTTGAGGTCGAATTTTTCTTCGGCCTGTACCGCCGTTGCAAGCATTCCGGCTGCGACCGCAAGCACGGATGCCGACAAAAGCCTCTTTGCCCTGGTAGTGAAAAATCTGCTCATGTTTTCCTCCCTCTGTTGAACCGCGTTGCATCCCGCGGCCCATTGGTTTCCGGTCTCGTGCCTGCACTTCCAGCCCATGGCTCCTCCAGCCATGCGCCGTCTTCTTCTCAGTGAACCTTCGCGGGACGAAGCAGCCGGTCGGCAGCCTCGAGCCGGTCGCCTGCTGCGTCGAATACGTGCAGCGTCTTGGGCTTCACCCAGAAAATCGCCTTCTCGCCGACCTCGATCTCGGGCGACTGATGCGTCGTCAAAAACAGCTTTTCGCCCGACGAGGTCAGCTCGATGATCCAGCTGCCGCCCGTCGGCAGGATGCCCGTCACTTGCGCCTGGCCGGAGAATGCGCCCTCAGGCACCTCGCCCGCTTCGCTTGCCAGCCTGATCGACTCCGGCCGGATGCCGATGGAACCGGCGTCGCGCAGTTCGGCATAACGTTCGCCGAGGAACGCTCTGGCGCTGGTCGAAACCTCCGACTTGGCATTGCCAAGCTCGACGATGTTGATCGGCGGGTTGCCGACGAACTGGGCAACGAAACGGTTGGCYGGCCGGTCGTAAATGTCGTTGGGCGTACCGACCTGCTGCAGCTGTCCTTCGCTCATCACCGCGATCGTGGTCGCCAGCGTCATCGCCTCCCACTGGTCGTGGGTAACGAACACGATCGTCGTCTTGAATTCGGCGTGCAGGCGCTTGAGCTCGGCGCGCATCTCGAGGCGGAGGGCTGCGTCGAGATTGGACAGCGGTTCGTCGAGCAACAGCACTTCCGGATTGACCGCCAGCATGCGCGCCAAAGCGACGCGCTGCTGCTGCCCGCCGGACAGCTGCGAGGGGTAGCGGTCGCGGTACTTGTCTATGCCGAGCGTCTTCATCACGCGGTCGACGCGTTCCTCGCGCTCGGCCTTGGGCATCTTGCGCAGCCTGAGACCGAAATCGGTATTGCGCTCGATGGTCAGATGCGGCCACAGCGCATAGCTCTGGAACACCAGCCCCATCTCGCGCTTTTCCGGCGGAATGAACACGCCTTCGATGACCGAGTCGACGACGCGCGGCCCGACCCTGATCTCGCCGGCGGTCAGATGCTCCAGCCCGGCGATCATGCGCAGCGTCGTTGTCTTGCCGCAGCCCGACGGTCCGAGCAGGCACATGAATTCGCCGTCGCCGATTTCGAGGTCGAGATCGGCCACCGCATTGGCGGAATTGGCCCCGTAATTCTTCTCGACGCCGCGCAGATTGATTTTCGGCATGTCAGTTCCCCAGTCCTTGGGCGAGATTGGTCTTGGTCAGCTTCTGGCCGAGCAGCGCGCCGAAATAGGCGAGGCCGGCGATGATCAGCACCACCGCGTTGGCGGCCTGCGTGTAGTGGTAGTCGACGAGCCGCAGCGAATAGGTGGTCAGCACGTCTGTCGAAGGTACTGCCAGCACAACAAACAGGCTCAGCCCCTTGATGCCGGAGATGAATGGCAACAGGATGCCGGTCGTCAGCGAGCCTTTCTGGATCGGTATGACTATCGACGTCATGCGCCGGAACCAGCCGGCACCGGCGATCTGGGCTGCCTCTTCTGGATCCTTGCCGAGTTGCATCATGGCCGCGATGCCGGCGCGCGAGGCGTAAGGCATCTGGTCGGCGATCAGCGCCAGCATCAGGATCAGTGTGGTGCCGTAAAGTGCGGGGATCGGCCCACGCGGCACGGCAAACAGCGACAGGTAGGCCGCGGCGAAGGCAATGCCCGGCACGAGATAAGGCAGGAACGTCACCTGGCGCAGGAACGTGCCGAGCGGCCTGACAGGCGTGCGCACCACGACATAGCCGACAAGCAGGCCGAGGATGCCGGAGGTTACCGAAGCGACGCCGACGATGCGCAGGCTGTTCCAGGCAGCATTCCAAAGGTCGGGGCTTAGCAGGATGCCGGTCTGCAGTGCCACCGTGTTGAGGTTGGTGCCGATCCAGTAGTCGAGCGTGAAATTGTCGAGATTGAACTGCGCTGGCACCCGCATGATCGTCGACAGGAACAGTGTCGCGATCGGCAGGCCGACGCTGAGCAGGAACATCAGAACGGCAAAGCCGGTTGCAGGCAGGCGCATGATGCCAAGCGGGCTCAGCCTGTTCATCGAGCCCTTGGAGCCGATGGTGACGAAGCGGCGCGCTTCCTTCATCAGCTTGGCGTCGATGGTGATGGTGATGATGCCGATCAGCATGATCGAGCCGGCAAGAACGGCGCCCACGCCAACCTGGCGGGAAGCGATGTTCTGATAGAGCGAGGTCGCCAGCACGTCGAAATTGACCGGCAGGCCAAGCACATAAGGCACACCGAACTCGMCGAGGCATTTGGCGAAGATCAGCACCATCGCCGATATCAGCGACGGGCGCATCAGCGGCATGATGATCTTGCGGGCAACCGTCAGCCGGCTCGCCCCAAGAATGCGTGCCGAGTCCTCAAGCTGTGAGTCGAAGCGGCGCAGCGCATTGCCGAACAGCAGGATGACAAAGGGCGAATAATGCAGCGCCAGGATGATCGTCACCGGCAGTTGGCCATAAGACAGCCAGTCGGGTGGCGAAAAGCCGAGCGACTCCATCCAGCCCGGCTGGCCGCCGACCGTGCGGTTCTTGAACAGGGTCGTCCAGGCCAGCGCGAAGGTCCAGGCCGGCAGCATGTAAGGCACGATCAGCGCGGTCGAAAACCAGCGCCGGCCGAACATGTCGGTACGGCTGAGCAGCCAGGCAAGCGTGCCGCCGACAAGCATGGAGAGCGCGATCGCGCCGACCGCCACGCTCAGCGTATTGACCAGCGGCTCCCAGAACAGGTCATGCGAGACCCGCGAGGTGAACACACGCTCGATGTAGTACCAGGTCAGTTCGCCGACATCCTGCTTGATGCGGCGTTCGTCGCCGAACTGGACACGCGCGGCGTCCGACAGCATCGAGATGATCGGCACGACGATGAGATAGGTGAACAGCGCCGCGGCAAGGAAGCCGATCGTCGTCGTCGGCTCCCTGAGCGCAACCTTGAGCCGGTAGCGCAGGCGCTGGCCACGGGTCGGGGCAGCAATGGAGGCCCTGAGCGGCCGCGCCACCACTGCCTTGACTGATGTCTGGGACGAATCGGTCACGAGGCACAGCCCCGCGCGTGCCTTTCGGCCCTGCTTGCGAACTGGCCACGTACGCCCACCTCAGGCAGACGCGCGCCACGGTTTTCATGCAATGGCACGAACATGAACTCTCCTCCCTGGGGCGCCTTGAAACGGAACTTGTGTCGACGCGAACGCTGCCGCACGACACTCCTCGCCGTCCCTGCTTCCGACGCCACCACCACCTCCAGGCGGTGCGGCACATTCCCGTGCCTGTTGGCATATTCATTCCATTGCCGGTACGTTCATGTCAATCCGGATTCGGCATAATTTTGCACAGGCGTGCAAAATGTAGGAAATCGCCATATCTTTGACCGTTTTGCTGGCATTTCCGCTATGGCTGAAGGGAGTGAGAGGAATTTGTGCACTGCCGTGCAACGCTCCAAGAAATGCCCAGCCGGATAGGTCGCGGCGTCATTGAAGAGGTGCGAAAACGCGCGCGACCGCCCAAAATCAGCCTTCGCTGTTTCTGGACGGGCACACGTAAGGGACAAAAAGCTGGGCGTCGGCGCAGGCGCCTATTTAACAATCTGGATGCTGGTGTTCTTGGGGCCGTAGGCCTGGACCAACTCGTAGAAATCGGCCGCATTGTCCGGGTGCAGCCGAACACAGCCATGCGACGCCGGCCGGCCCAGCCGACTGACCTGGTTGGTGGCATGCACCGCATAGCCGCCGTTGAAGAATACCGAATGCGGCATCGGCGCGTTGTCGTACTTCTTCGAATACCACATCTCGTGCATGCGCGTCGGCTTGTACGAGCCCTTTGGGGTCACATACCCCCTGCGGGCCGTGGACACCTTCCACACGAAGGTCGAGCGACCGTCGATCAGCACCTGCATGCGCTGCTGGCTGATCGACACCTTGGCGACGATCTTGCTTGCCGCATCAGCATTGCCTTGGCCGGCGGCCAACAACAGTGCCGCGCCGGTCATKGCGGTGGCAGCGACGTTGATCAGCTTTCTCTTGAATTCGGTCTTCATAGCGTCCCCTCAGCCGGCCACGCCGGCGAAAATGCGTTTCGGAATGGAACGCCTTTTGCCC
>NZ_JBFUKO010000321.1:0-6226 GCF_056400805.1 Aminobacter sp. P4_H6_2 | reverse complement strand
GGGTATCACGATGAGCGACAAGAAGGCCAGCAACCAGATGTGGGGCGGACGTTTTGCCTCGGGCCCGGCCGCGATCATGGAGGCGATCAACGCCTCGATCGGCTTCGACAAGAAGCTGTACGCCCAAGACATCCGGGGTTCCGTTGCCCACTCTGAAATGCTGGCGGAAACGGGCATTATTTCGTCTGAGGATCAACAGAAAATCGCTCACGGGCTGAACACGATCCTGCGAGAAATCGAAGATGGCAAGTTTGCCTTCTCGACCCGGCTCGAAGACATCCACATGAACATCGAGTCGCGCCTGGCCGAACTGATCGGCCCGGCAGCGGGACGCCTTCACACGGCACGCTCGCGCAACGACCAGGTGGCGGTCGACTTCCGGCTCTGGGTCAAGGACGAATTCCACCGCGTCGCCGAAGCGCTGAAGGGGCTGATCGCTGCCTTCCTGGAACGCGCCGAGCAGCATGCGGCAACCGTCATGCCCGGCTTCACCCATCTGCAAACGGCGCAGCCGGTGACCTTTGGCCATCACTGCATGGCTTATGTCGAGATGTTTGCCCGCGACCTTTCCCGCGTCCGCGACGCCATCGAGCGCATGGACGAGAGCCCGCTGGGTGCGGCCGCCCTCGCCGGCACCGGCTTCCCCATCGACAGGCACAAGACAGCAACAGCACTCGGCTTCCGCGAGCCGACCCGCAACTCGCTCGACTCCGTGTCGGACCGCGACTACGCGCTCGAATTCCTGTCGATCGCCGCCATCTGCGCCACGCATTTGTCGCGGCTGGCCGAAGAGATCGTCATCTGGTCGACGCCGCAATTCGGCTTCGTGCGCCTGTCGGACGGCTATTCGACCGGCTCGTCGATCATGCCGCAGAAGAAGAACCCCGACGCCGCCGAGCTGGTGCGCGCCAAGACCGGCCGCGTCAACGGCCATCTGATCGGCCTGTTGACCGTCATGAAAGGCCTGCCGCTGACCTATTCCAAGGACATGCAGGAAGACAAGGAAGCGGTGTTCGACGCCGCCGAAACGCTCGACCTGATGCTGGCGGCGATGTCGGGCATGGTCACCGACATGACGATCAATGACCAGGCGATGAAGAAGGCCGCCGGTTCGGGTTATTCGACCGCGACCGACCTCGCCGACTGGCTGGTCCGCACCCTCGGACTGCCCTTCCGCGAGGCGCACCATGTCACCGGCCGCGCCGTGGCCTTGGCCGAACAGAAGAAGCTCGGACTGGAAAAGCTCGCTCTTGAAGACCTGCAATCGATCCATCCCGGCATCACCGCCGACATCTTTTCGGTTCTGTCGGTGCAGAACTCGGTGAAGAGCCGCACATCCTTTGGCGGCACGGCTCCCGCCGAGGTGAAGAAACAGATCCGCTATTGGAAAAAACGTCTCGCGAAAGCTTGATCAAGCCGGGGTGCAATGACCAAAAATCTCCGCTACAAGCGGCGGGGAAAATTTCTCGGACGGATGGATCGATGACCGCTGGCAAGATTGTGATGACGCTCGGGCTAATCGCTGCGGTCGGCCTGGTTTCGGCCTGTGGGCGCAAGGCCGGTCTCGACACGCCTTATGAGGCCGCCGTGCAGGCCCAGAAGGATGCGCAAAAAGCCGGCCAGCCTGTCGGCCCCGCGCCGCAGAAACCGGTCGTGGACAAGCCTTTCATCCTCGACCCGCTGCTCTGAGCGGCCCGCTAATCTTCGAAAGCCTGTTGCCGTGAACCATTTCGACTATCGTGACGGCGTCCTGCACGCCGAAGATGTGGCGCTGACCGACATTGCGCAAGCGGTAGGCACACCGTTCTACTGCTATTCGACAGCGACCCTGACGCGCCATTTCAACGTCTTTTCCAAGGCCTTCGCCGATCTCGACGCGCTGGTCTGCTACGCCATGAAGGCGAATTCCAACCAGGCGGTGCTGAAGACGTTGGCCAGGCTTGGCGCCGGTGCTGACGTGGTGTCGGAAGGCGAGATGCGGCGTGCGCTTGCCGCCGGCATTCCGGCCAAGAAGATCCTGTTTTCAGGCGTCGGCAAGACGGCGCGCGAAATGGATTTCGCGTTGCAGGCCGGCATCCTGTGCTTCAATGTCGAATCCGAACCCGAGCTTGAGCTGCTTTCGGCCCGGGCTGTCGCCAACGGCAAGACGGCCCCGGTGTCGCTGCGCATCAATCCCGATGTCGACGCCAAGACACACAAGAAGATCTCGACCGGTCTCGCTGAAAACAAGTTCGGCATTCCCCGCCAGCGCGCGCGCGAAGTCTATGCCCGCGCAGCCGCCCTGCCCGGCCTCAAGGTTGCCGGCATCGACATGCATATCGGCAGCCAGATCACCGAATTGCAGCCGTTCGACGACGCCTTTGCGCTGTTGGTAGAGCTGGTCGCTACGCTCAAGGCCGATGGCCACGCCATCGAACATGTCGATCTCGGCGGCGGCCTCGGCATACCCTACAAGACCGACAATTCGCCACCGCCTTTGCCTGACGCCTATGCCGCGATCGTGCACAAGCACGTCGGCAAGCTCGGCCTCAAGGTGATGTTCGAGCCGGGCCGGCTGATCGTCGGCAATGCCGGCGTGCTGGTATCCGAAGTGATCTTCGTCAAGGAAGGCGACGCCAAGAACTTCCTGATCGTCGATGCGGCGATGAACGACCTGATCCGCCCGACGCTCTACGATGCCTTCCACGACATCCGCCCGGTGGTGCAGCCGCCCGCCAATGCGCCGCGCATGATGGTCGATATCGTCGGTCCGGTCTGCGAGACCGGCGATTATCTCGGCCTCGACCGCGACCTGCCCAAGCTCAAGTCGGGCGACCTGATCGCCGTCAGCACTGCCGGTGCCTATGGCGCGGTGCAGGCTGGCACCTACAACACCCGTTTGCTGGTGCCTGAAGTGCTTGTCGACGGCGACCGCTTCCATGTCGTGCGCAAGCGCCAGACCTATGAGGAACTGATCGGGCTCGACTCCGTGCCGGACTGGCTGGCCTGACAACACGCAGATCCGGCGTTCCTTGCGCATCCACCAGGATGTACAGCACTGTTACTGCGCTTCACGATTGCGTTGGCCGCCTCGCCTTCGCCGTGATTGATGGTATTCTGCCATAGGCAAGTGGGCCGCATCCCGCGCCACCCAAGCGGAAGGGCCGATGACGGAACGGACCAGATCAGAGCTGCATCGCGACATCAACGCCTCCCTGGGCAGGACACGTCTTGCCATCGGCGCGGCCATGATCGTCGAGCGCGGCTGGCCGCTGGTGCTGCCGCTGATCGTTGTCGCAAGCCTGTTTGTCTCCTTGTCATGGCTCGGCCTGTTCCGACTGATGCCCGACATGGCGCGGCTGGCGCTGACTGTTGCCTTCGCGTTCGCCGGGCTGGCGTCGCTTTATCCGCTTCGCTTCTTTAGCCTGCCGTCATGGACCGAGATCGACAGCCGCGTCGAACGCGCCAACGACCTGCTCCACACGCCGGTACAGGTCCAGAGCGACCGGCCCTCGGGCAAGCCTGACCATTTTGCCGACGCGCTGTGGCGCGAACACCAAAAGCGCATGGCCGAGCGGCTCAGCACGCTCGGCGGCGACCTGCCCAAGACCCGCGTGCCTGAACGCGACCCCTGGGCACTGCGAGCGGCAGCGGCACTGCTGTTTGTCTGCGCCTTTGCCTTTTCATTTGGCCCGATGGGGGGCCGTCTCGGCGACGCGTTCAGGGTGCATGCGGCACGTGACGCCGTTGCCCCGCGCATCGACGCCTGGGTGACGCCACCGGCATATACCGGCAAGGCGCCGATCTTCCTCACCACCGGTGCCAGCGATGAGATGCCGGTCATCAACGTGCCCCAGGGCAGCGAGTTGTCACTACGCGTGACCGGCGGCTCCGGCGATGAAACACTTGCATTCACCGATGCAAGTGGAGCCTTGCGCGACATCGCCCCGATGGGCCAGAACGCCGATCCAGCCAAGCCCGTTGCCACCGGCCCGGTCGCCACCGTCAGCCAGTTTACCGACAAGCTGGTGGCCGAAGGCAAGGTGACACTCAAATCTGGCGGCGACGAGCTCGACAGCTGGGGCTTTACCGTCATTCCAGACAACCCGCCGACGATCAGCTTCGCCGGCGAGCCCAAGCGCGCCGTCAACGGCACGCTGGAACTGACCTACAACATCGAAGACGACTATGGCGCGGCATCGGCCAAGGCCCAGTTCGCCCTTGATGAAGCACAGTCGCCGACCGCCCGCCCGCTTTATGGCGCGCCCGAAATGCCGCTGGCCCTGCCCCGTCGCGGCGCGGCCAAGAAGCCGGTCAAGGCGACGCGTGACCTGACCGAGCATGTCTGGGCCGGTGCGCCGGTGAAGCTCACGCTGCAGGCAGTCGACGATGCCGGCCAGGAAGCCGAAAGCGAGACCAAGACGTTCATCCTGCCTGAAAAGCCCTTCACCAACCCGCTTGCGCGGGCGGTGATCGAACAGCGTCGGCTGCTGGCGCTCGATGCCAACGCCAAGCCGCGCGTGCTCGATCTGATGGACGCGATCACGTTGCGCCCGGAAGACACGATCGACAATCTTTCGCATTATCTCGCCCTGATGAGCGCCCGAACCCGGCTCAAGATGGCCGGATCCGACGACCAGCTGCGCGAGGTGGTCAGCTATCTCTGGCAGGTCGCGCTCGGCATCGAGGACGGCAATCTGTCGGCGGCGGAAAAGCGCCTGCGCCAGGCCCAGCAGGCCTTGCAGGACGCGCTTGAGCGCGGCGCCAGCGACGAAGAGATCGACAAGCTGATGGCCGAATTGCGCTCGGCCATGGACTCCTTCCTGCGCGAATTCGCCCAACGCGCCCAGCAGAACCAGAAGTCGGCGCAATCGCAGCAAAGCCAGGAACTGCGCCAGAGCGACCTGCAGCGGATGCTCGACCAGATCGAGAACCTGGCCAAGTCGGGCAACCGCGACCAGGCCAAGGAGTTGCTGTCCCAGCTTCAGGACATGATGAACAATCTGCAGGCCGGCCGGCAGCAGAATGGCCAGCAGGGCCAGCAGAATTCCGAGATGCGCCAGCAGATGGACAAGCTTGGCGAACTCATGCGGCGCCAGCAGGAGACGATGAACGAGACCTTCCGCATGGATCAGATGCAGCGTGGGCAGCAGCCCGGCGACCAGCAGTCCGATCCGTTCGGCGACAATCGCGACCCCGGCCAGCAGGACCCCTCGGGGCAGCAGGGGCAAGACCAGCAAGGCCAGGGCCAGCAGGGCAAGCCGATGACCCCGCAGGAATTCGCTGACGCGCTAAAGCAACTGCAGGAGGGCCAGGGTCAGCTGGAAAAGGACCTCGAAGCGCTGATGAAGGGCCTTGAGGGGCTGGGCATCAAGCCAGGACAGGGTTTTGGCGAGGCCGGCCAATCGATGAAGCAGGCCGAGGGTGCGCTCGGCAAGGGTGAAGGCGACCGCGCTGTCGGCCATCAGGGCCGAGCACTGGAGGCGCTACGCCAGGGCGCCCAGGACATGATGCAGCAGTTGCAGGCCATGCAGGGCGACCAGGGCACCACCGGCGAAGGCGGCCGCCAAAGGAATGCTGGCCGCGATCCGCTTGGCCGGCCGAGCGCGACCTCCGGTCCTGACACCGGCGAATCAGTGAAGGTGCCCGACGAGATCGACGTGCAGCGCGCCCGCCAGATCCTCGAGGCGATCCGCAAGCGCCTCGGCAACGCGCTCAGCCCCGAGCTGGAGCGCAGCTATCTAGAGCGGCTGCTGGAGCTGAAGTAGCGGCAGCGGGCAGTGCCCCCATTCCTTGCCTTCACACCGCTCCGGCCATGCCGGCCTCACGCGCCAGTTCGAAGTCCTTCTGGCTGGAGCGCTGGAAGGCGGGCCTTGCGGAAAGCCTGTCGAAATACTCCAGAAATACCGGCTTTTCAGGCAGGACTTTCATCACGCGGATCCCGTAGTTGATACCGCCGCCGATCTGCGTGTCGGCCGCCGTAWAACGGTCGCCGGCGATGTAGGGCCGTGACGACAATGTGCGTTCGAGATTGGCGACCATTTCCGCAAACGACCCGTAGGAATAGCCGCCACCCATGAATTCGTGACCATGCGCCTTGGCGGCCAGGACCGGATCGAACACCCCATCGGCATAAGCGAGCCAGGTGAGATACGGTCCTCGCATCTTGTCGCCGATGGCAGGCGCGAGGCCGGCCTCCGGGAAGGCATCGCTGAGATAGTTGCAGATGGCAGCGCGCTCGGTGACC
>NZ_JBFUKO010000320.1:0-6241 GCF_056400805.1 Aminobacter sp. P4_H6_2 | reverse complement strand
CTATGTTGCTGTTCATTCTTGCTGCCGGGTAGGCCGTGCAAACAAAAAGGCCGGCGTGACCGCCGGCCAACTATCAACGTCGGAAAGACGCCTTACATGACGATGACTTCAGAGCCCATCTTAACGCGATTGTAGAGGTCCATGACATGGTCGTTGACCATTCGGAAGCAGCCGTTCGAAGAATTCGTGCCGATCGTCTGCGGCTGATTGGTACCGTGGATGCGGATATGGGTATCCTTGTTGCCCTGGTAAAGGTAGATGGCGCGCGCGCCGAGCGGATTTTCGGGCCCGCCGTTCATGCCGTCCTTGTAGCGGCCGTATTTCTTGGGCTCGCGCTCCTGCATATCCTTGGTCGGAATCCAGCGCGGCCATTCCTGCTTGTCGCCGATGGTCGCCTTGCCCTTGAACTCCAGGCCTTCGCGACCGACCGCGATCGCATAGCGGCGGGCGGTCGAGGATGATTCGACCAGATAGAGATAGCGCTTGCCGGTATCGACGACGATCTGGCCACGCTCATAGCCCGAAAACGTCACTTCCTGCGGCTCGTAGTCGGACTTCACCTTGAACTGCTTGTTGGCCTGCTTGGCCTGCAGCACGGCGTCGAGCGCACGCGTCTGCGGCAGCATCGACTGCTGCGGCGCAATGCTGCTGCCACCGAAGATGCCGGCGAGCAGACCGGCCTTCTGTGGCCGCGCCTGGACCTCGCTTCGCAGCTCGCCATTGTTGCCGGTCGAGGCCACAGCGACCGCGTCGGGCATCAGGGGAGCTACTGGCTGCAACAACTCGATCGGCTGTACGGGCTTGCGCACCGCAGGCGTAATCTCGGCCACCTGGGCGGCTGCCTTTTCGGTCTTCTTCAGGCGGGCGAGTTCACGCGCCTGGTCAGCCTTTTCCTTGGCCGCTGCCCGCATCGCCATCTTCTTGGCTTCGAGCATCTTGAGCCGGGCGGTTTCCTTGTCGGCTGCGATCTTGGCTTCGAGGTCCTTGATTCGCGACAGATCCTCGTCAGTCGGCTTCTTCTTTTTCTTGAGAATCTTGAGTTCGGCAGCGTCGCTCTTGGCGGCGATCAAAACGATGTTGCTTGCAACCTCGGACTGCGGCGCAGCAACCATGCCGGCCGAAGTGGCGGCAAAGGCTGTCGAGCTCATCAGAGAGGCACAAAGACCAGCTAGAAGGATGCGGCGGAGCTGCATGGCGTAGGGATCCCGAATGTTCAACGCAAATTTTCGCGCGACAACGCGGTGCCTCCAAGGCTCCCCCCGCCGATATGCCGCAAGGCTGCTATTATCGATTAGCCGGAGATGCCTCAAGGGAGGCACCACCGGCGAAATGATCGAATTTTACTTATCCGTGCAGCATTTGCCGCAACTGTGTTCAAACAACAACAGGTTGCGGCAAGAGCTTAATACTTAGTTAGGAACCTGCGGTGCTGCGGGGGCTACCGGTGTCGCCGGAGCGGGCTGCTCGGTACCCGAAGCGGCCGGCGCAGCGGGTTGAGTCGCCGCCGGAGCCGTGGTGCCAGATGCGGGCGCTRCAGGAGTGGCGGTGCCAGGAGCCGGCGTGGTCGAGCCACCGAGCTGGTCGAGAACGCCCTTGCCGGTCGTGCCACCTTGAGTGGTCGGCGCACGATTAAGGATGTCGATTTCCTTCGGGCTGTAGCGAGCGACGATCGACAACGTCAGTGACGTCACGAAAAACACAGTCGCCAGGATGGCGGTCGCGCGGGTCAGCGCGTTGGCGGCGCCGCGCGCAGTCATGAAGCCCGAACCGCCACCGATGCCGAGGCCACCGCCTTCAGAGCGCTGCAGGAGCACAACGCCAACAAGGGCGAGCACGACCATCAAGTGAATGACGATAAGGACGGTTTCCATTGCGCTTCCTGGGATCTTTCCTGACGGGGACTTGCCGCGCGCCGAAGCGCCCGGCCTTCCGGAGGCGGCTCAATACAATGCTTTCTAGGCATTTCCAAGCCCGCCCGCCGAATATGGGATGACACGCTGCCTTTGCAACGGTCACGTGCGGTGAAATCAGAGCTTGCGGTAGGCCTCGGCAATGCCAAGAAAGTCAGCAGCCTTGAGACTTGCGCCGCCGACGAGCGCGCCATCGACATTGGCGATGGCCAGCAATTCATTGGCGTTCGATGGCTTGACCGACCCGCCATAGAGAATGCGCATCTTGCCTGCCGATGCACCCAGCTTCTCTGCCAAACGCGCACGGATATGCGCATGCGCTTCGGCGATGTCGGCTACGGTCGGCGTCAAGCCAGTACCGATTGCCCAAACAGGCTCGTAAGCGATGATCGCGTCGGCAGGTGTCGCACTGGCAGGCACCGAGCCTTCAATCTGGCGCGACAGTATCGAAAGCGTCGCCCCGGTCTCGCGTTCGGCAAGTGTCTCGCCGATGCAGATCACTGCCACCAGCCCTGCCCGCCACGCTCCTTCAGCCTTGGCGCGAACCATAGCATCGGTTTCGCCATGATCGGTGCGGCGTTCGGAATGCCCGACAATGACGTGGCTGGCGCCGGCGTCCTTCAACATCTCCGCCGAGACGTCGCCGGTGTGGGCGCCACTCTCCTTGGCATGGCAATCCTGTCCGCCTGCCTTGACCGGCGTGCGGTGAAGGATTTCAGCGGCACGCGAAAGCAGCGTCGCCGGTACACACAAAAGCGCTTCGGTCTCGGTATCGAGGCCGCCCATGAAACCACCGGCGATGTTGCGCAATTCGTTGAGCGACGTGCTTGTGCCGTTCATTTTCCAGTTGCCGGCAACAAGCGGGCGGATTCCTGGCGTCATGTGCTTTTCCCTCGAAATCGATATTCGCTAGGGCAACCTCACTACCAAAAACAAACCACAAAGCAATCGACACTGGCCTTGAAGGGCGCTATTGCGCTTCGTTCATGCAGGCGCATGCGAAAATGCGCGTATACGGGATCTGATACATGCTCGAATCGATGCGCAGTGCTGCGGGAACCTGGGTTGCTAAGCTGCTGCTTCTGCTACTCGTCGTCAGCTTCGCGATCTGGGGCATCTCAGGACGTATGCTGAACCAGTTCAGTGGCGACAAGGTGGTCACCGCCGGCGACACGTCCGTTTCAGGGGTCGAATACCGCCTCGCCTATGACCGTCAGCTTAACGTCATGTCGCAACAGTTCGGCCAACGCCTGACCCGCGATCAGGCAAACGCGCTTGGTATCGACAACCAGGTACTGTCCCAGCTCGTCGCCGGTGCGGTGCTCGACGAACAGGCCCGCAAGCTCGGCCTTGGCCTGTCGAAGGACCGCCTTGCCCAGCTGACCTGGGACGATCCTACATTCCGTGGTCCCGATGGCCAGTTCGACCGCCAGGCATTTGAATATATCCTGCGCCAGATCGGCATGCGTCCCGAAGATTACCTCAAGAACCGCGCCCAGGTGGCTGTCCGCCAGCAGATTGTCGAAGCCGTTTCCGATGGCCTTGAGGCTCCCGACACCTTCTTGCGCGCGGTAGCACTTTATCGCGGCGAAGACCGCACCATCGACTATCTGCCGCTGCCCAAATCGCTCGTCGAGCCTGTCGCCGCACCGAGCGACGAGGTGCTCAAGGCATGGTTTGAGGAAAACAAGAAGAACTATGCCGCGCCGGAATTCCGCAAGCTGAGCTACGTCAAGCTTGAGCCGGAAGACATCATGGACCTCGCGTCAATCACCGACGAGCAGGTTCGCCAGGACTATGACAAGAACAAGTCGCACTTCACCACGGCCGAGACGCGCAAGATCGACCAGCTGGTTCTCGGCAACGCCGATGCAGCCAAAGCGGCTTCCGATGCGATCAAGGGCGGGGCGACCTTCGACAAGGTCGTCGCTGACCAGGGCAAGACCGCAGCCGACGTGACGCTCGGCACGCTGACCAAGGATCAGATCGCCGACAAGGCTGTTGCCGAAGCGGCTTTCGCGTTGCAGGCAAACCAGGTCAGCGATGTCGTCCAGGGCGCTTTCGGCCCTGTGCTGGTGCGCGTCAGCGAGATCACGCCCGAGACGGTAAAGACGTTTGACGAGGTCAAGGACCAGATCCGCAAGGAACTCGCCCTTGCCGAAGCCAACCGCGTCCTGCTCGACGCGCATGATTCCTATGAGGACGCGCGCGCTGGCGGTGACTCGATGCAGGCGGCTGCCGACAAGCTGAAGCTCAAGGTAGTGACGATCGATGCGATCGACCGTGCCGGCCAGGGTGCCGACGGCACCATCATCAACACGCTGCCGGATTCGCGCAACCTGATCCAGGCGACCTTCGAGGCTGAAGCCGGCATCGAAAACCCACCGCTCAATGTCGGTACCAACGGCTTCGTGTTCTATGAGGTCGACGACATCACACCAGCCCGCGACCGTACACTCGATGAAGTGCGCGAAAAGGTTGTGGCGGACTGGACCGCGGCTGAAGCGACGAAGCGCCTGATGGACAAGGCCAACGAGCTTGAAAAGCGGCTCAAGGACGGCACCGCGCTGGACGTGATCGCTGGCGAACTGAAGCTTGAGAAGCAGACCAAGCGCGGGCTCAAGCGCGAAACCGACGACGCCGATTTCGGCCGTGAGGGCGCTGCTGCGATGTTTGCGATGGGCCAGGGCGGCACTGGTATCGTTCCGGCCCCCACCGGTGATGCGCAGATCCTCTTCAAGGTCGCTGAAGTGTTCGAGCCGGCCGGCGTGGACAAGAGTGCTGTGCCTGAGGACGCGCAGAAGACATTTGCCTCGGGCATGTCTGACGACCTGCTCGACCAGATYGTCGCTCAGCTTCAAGGTGAGTATCAGGTCACGATCAACCGGGATGCAATTACCCGGGCACTTGCGGTGGGGACGCCATGAGCGCACTGAAGCCGCATATCGCCAAGATTGCGTCGGGCACGCCCCTCACCTTCGGTGAGGCGCGCGAGGCTTTCGACATCATCATGTCGGGCGAAGCGACGCCSGGCCAGATCGGCGGCTTCCTGATGGCGCTGCGCGTGCGCGGCGAGACCGTCAGCGAAATCTCGGGTGCTGTCGCCACCATGCGCGACAAGATGCTTCGCGTCGAAGCCCCTGCGGATGCCATCGACATCGTTGGCACCGGCGGCGACGGCTCGCACAGCGTCAACATCTCGACCGCATCGGCCTTCGTGATCGCGGGCGCAGGTGTGCCCGTGGCCAAGCATGGCAACCGCGGCCTATCTTCGCTGACAGGTGCTGCCGACGTGCTCACGGCGCTTGGCGTCAACATCGACTTGTCGCCCGAAGCGATCGGACGCTGCATTCACCAGGCCGGCATCGGCTTCATGTTCGCGCCGGCGCATCATCCGGCGATGAAACATGTTGGCGCAACGCGCGTCGAACTCGGCACCCGAACTATTTTCAACCTGCTCGGGCCACTCTCCAATCCAGCCGGCGTCAACCGCCAGCTTGTCGGCGTGTTCTCGCCTGAATGGGTCGAGCCGGTGGCCGAGACGCTGAAGGAACTTGGCGCCAAGCATGTCTGGGTCGTTCACGGCGACGGCTATGACGAGATCACCACCACGGGTGAGACCCATGTCGCGGCCTTCGCCAATGGCAGCATCAGCAACTTCACGCTGACGCCGGAACAGGTTGGCCTCCCCCGACACACGCGCGAAGAGTTGCGAGGTGGCGATTCGGCCTACAATGCAGCAGCCCTGCGCGGCGTGCTCGAAGGCGCCAAGGGTGCCTATCGTGATACAGTGCTGATGAACGCCGGTGCTGGTCTCGTCGTTGCCGACAAGGTCGCGACCATCGGTGAAGGCGTGGCACTTGCCGCCGAGGCAATTGACAGCGGGCGGGCGCTTGCCGTGCTCGACCGCCTGATCGGCGTTTCGAACGGATAAAGACATGGCCGACATCTTGCGCCGAATCGAAGCCTACAAGCGCGACGAGATCGCAGCCGCCAAGGCACTGCTGCCGCTCGCTGAGATCAAGGCGATGGCGCGCGACGCCGCCAAACCGCGCGGCTTCCTTGCGGCTCTCGAGTCCAAGCGCCGTGACAACCGTTTTGGTCTCATCGCCGAGATCAAGAAGGCGWGCCCGTCCAAGGGCCTGATCCGTCCCGATTTCGACCCGCCGGCACTTGCCCGGGCCTATGCCGAAGGTGGAGCGGCCTGCCTGTCGGTGCTGACCGACACGCCATCCTTCCAGGGTGCCCCGGAATTTTTGACTGCCGCGCGCGACGCCTGCGCCCTGCCTGCCTTGCGCAAGGATTTCATGTTCGAGCCCTACCAGGTGCAC
>NZ_JBFUKO010000319.1:0-6258 GCF_056400805.1 Aminobacter sp. P4_H6_2 | reverse complement strand
CCGCAGACCAGGCCACGATTGGGAGCGTTCTCGCGCCAGGAAGCTGGCTCGGTTTTCATGAACATCATCGTGGAGCGCGGCTGATTGGCTGCGCCCAACCCGAAGGGCATTTTCACTAGCAACTCTCCACTCAGGCCCCAAGCGCTCGGAAAAATGAGCGTCCCCACCTGTCGTTTCGACCCGCAAATCTACGCCGCGTAGCCGCAAGACAGTTTCAGTCGGTACCTATCGGCCCGTCCACCGATGACACCATGATGACCGATTGTGGCAGACCTTGGACCCGATTGCGACCATGCTGAAAAAATTCTTAACCGCAAACTGAAGTCTGTGCGTATGCCGCGACTGACTTCACGTCACTGTCACAACTCGTATTGTAACTTGAAGTGCGCCGGACGAATTCATTCGTCTGAGGCTACCGGCTCGCTGCGGCTGCGCCGCCAGGCCAGGAACTCGTCGAGCACCACCAGTGCCGCACCGACCGAAATGAAGACGTCGGCGAGGTTGAAGATGGCAAAGGACCACACCGGCGTGTGGAACAGTATGTAGTCGATGACGTGACCGTAGACGGTGCGGTCGATGAGATTGCCGAGCGCGCCGCCGACGATCAGCGCAAAGCCAAAGCGTGAAATGACTTGCGCCGGCGTCGTGCGGATTGCCAGAATAGTCACGAAAGTGACGACGATCGCGGTCAGCGCGATGAGGCCGGTGTCGCCGACGCTGGAGAACATCGAAAAGGCGATGCCGGTGTTGTAGGTGCGGTAAAGTGCCAGGAAGGGCAGCACATCGACCTTCTCATGCATGACGAGATTGGCTTCGACGAGAATTTTGATCCACTGATCGAGCGCTACGGCCAATGCCGTTACAACGCCGTAGACTACTGCGGGTTTCACGGGGCGCCGTCTCCTAAAGTGTGAGCGCGTTGCGCCGGATCTCAAACAGCATGACGCCGGTGGCGACCGCGAGATTGAGCGAATCGGCACGGCCGGCTTGCGGGATGCGCAAAAGCTTGTCGCAGGCGTCTGCCAGATTGTCGGGCAAGCCCTGCTGCTCGTTGCCCATCATCAACAGAACTGGGCGGTTGCCGAAATCGACCGAACGATAGTCGACGGCACCCTTGAGATGCGTGCCGGCGACGGTGCCGGCAAAGTCCTTGCGCCAGGCAAGGAACGCCTCAGGATTGGTCTTGGCGACGGGAACTGCGAAGATCGAGCCCATGGTGGCGCGCACCGTTTCGAGCGAGAACGGATCGGTGGTCTCGCCAACGAGGATGATGCCCTTGGCACCGACCGCGTCAACGGTGCGGATAACGGTGCCGAGATTGCCGGGATCGCGCACGCGGTCGAGCGCCACCCAGACGTCGTTACCTCTAGGGCGAACGTCCTTGAGCGGCACGAAACGCTGGCTGAACACACCGACGACCGCCTGCGGGTTGTCGCGGCGGGTGACGGCCGTCAGCACTTTTTCCGAGACTTCGAGCACGTCGCCGCCCAAGGCGACGGTGCGCGCAGCGACCTTCTCCACGGCGGCGTTGCCGAGAGCGGACTTGGCGAAGATCAGAGTCTTGATCGTCCAGCCGAGATCGAGCGCGTCGATGACCAGCTTCAGCCCTTCGGCGATGAAGGCGTTCTGCTGGTCGCGGAATTTCTTCTGCGCCAGCGCCTTGATGTCCTTGACCAGCGGATTGGCCAGGCTCGTCACTTCCTTGACGCGTCCCGGCGCTCCGGTGCGGTGTTCGCTCATTTGGCTACCCAGCGCGAAAAGAGGGAAGTCGAAAGCGCGCGTCCGGCCGATTTCTCGCGGATGATCAGCTCGCCCGATTCGATGGTGCCGCCCATGCCGGCGAAGGTGTCGCGCATCAAGGCATGGATGGCGAAGAACGAGGCACGGATCGAATAGGCGGTCAAAACCATGGCCAGCGGCTTGGGCGTCAGGATCGAGCGGCAGATGTCGGTCAGCGTCGGCAGATGTTCGAACAATTGCCAGACTTCGCCCTTGGGGCCACGGCCATAGGCCGGCGGGTCGAACAGGATGATGTCGTAGCGGCTGCCGCGACGCTCCTCGCGCTCGGCGAATTTCATTGCGTCGTCGCAGATCCAGCGGATCGGCTTGTTGGCGAGACCGGCCATTTCCTGGTTCTCGCGTGCCCAGGCTATGGCCTTTTTCGAGGCGTCGACATGGGTGACCTCCGCACCGGCGCGCGCGGCGACCAGCGAGGCAAGCCCGGTATAGCCAAACAGGTTGAGCACCTTGACCGGGCGCTTGGCGTCCTCGATCAGCCTGGCCATGTGATCCCAGTGCGTCGCCTGTTCGGGAAACACCCCGACATGGCGGAACGAGGTGAAGCGGCCCTGATAATGCAGCCCGTCATGGCGCATCGGCCAGGTTTCGCCGAGTGGCATCTTGGGGAAACGCCAGCGGCCAAGGCCTTCTTCGTCGGTGTCGCCGGTGAAGACGGCGTCGGCGTTTTCCCACTGCCTGGGAGGCAGAGCAGGTTGCCAGATTGCTTGCCCTTCGGGCCGCACGATCCGGTACGGACCATATTGTTCGAGCTTGAGGCCCGCGCCGCTGTCGAGCAGCGCATAGTCGTCATTGGGCAGGACTTCGAGGATCAGCGGCAGGCGTTCTGCGGGCAGGGCGCCTTCGCGACGAACAAGCTTGCGCGGCTCGGCCCTTGGCTCTGGAGCCGCCTCTTGCCTGGGAGCAGGGCGATGCTCTTCACGGGCGCGCGTTGGCGCGGGCGCTGCGGCACCCTTGCGGGGCGGCTGAGGCCGGCTGTCGCGGCGCTTGTCACGCGGGTGCTTCAAGAAATTGTATCTCCGGGCTGTTGGCCGCTTTTGGCATACGGCCCAGAACTCCGCAACCGCAGCGGATGTCGCGCCGCCCCGGCGCATGGCCTTTCGGCGAGCGTGGCACGGCTCTATCGTGCTCTGCCCAGGATGAAACAAGAATCATGTCGCGCTCCGAACGCCTTCTCGACCTTATCCAGATACTGCGCCGCCATCGCAGGCCGGTGAATGGGCTGACCTTGGCCAGTGAGCTCGACGTGTCGATCCGCACGCTCTATCGCGACATCGCCACGCTGCAGGGGCAGGGCGCGCCGATCGAGGGCGAGCCGGGGATCGGCTATGTGCTTAAGCCCGGCTTCATGCTGCCGCCGCTGATGTTCACCGACGAGGAAATCGAGGCGATCGTGCTCGGGTCGCGTTGGGTCGCCAAGCAGCCTGATACACGCCTGTCGGCGGCGGCAACCGACGCGCTGGCCAAGATCGCCGCCGTGCTGCCCGAGGATCTGCGCGAGGAACTCGAYGCGACCACGCTTCTGGTTGGCCCCAGCCAAGCGTCGAGCCGCGAAAGCGTCGATCTTGGCATCATCCGCAAGGCGATGCGCGCCGAGCGCAAGGTCGAGATGACCTACGAGGACGGCAATGGTTCATTGTCCCGGCGCATCGTCTGGCCGTTCGCGCTTGCGTTTTTCGACAAGGTCCGGGTGATGGTGGCGTGGTGCGAAATGCGCCAGGACTTCAGGCATTTTCGCGCCGACCGCATTTCCGATCTCAACGCCACCGACACGCGCTATCCCAGGCGACGGCAGGCGATGCTCAAGGAGTGGCGGGCAACGCTCGACATGCCGAGAAGGCAGTAATCGCTACTGCCAGAATCTGACAGCGGTGCGACTTATGCTCTCCAAATCGAAACCTCTGGAGAGCAAAATGCGTACCCCCAATTTCATCATTCTCTATGTCGACCAGCCGCAGCAAAGCGGTGCGTTCTATAGCAAGCTGCTCGGTCGCGAGCCGGTCGAAGCGTCGCCGACCTTCGTCATGTTCGTGCTGGATGGCGGCTTCAAGCTCGGCCTGTGGTCGCGCCATACGGTGGAGCCGGCGGCAGTTGCAGCAGGTGGCGGTGCGGAGATCGTCTTTGCCCTCGACACGCCAGATGCGGTGAACGCTGCCCATGCAGAATGGGCTGGGCGCGGGCTGAAAATCCTCCAGGCACCGACCGATATGGATTTCGGCCGCAGCTTTGTCGCTCTCGACCCCGACAATCATCGCCTGCGCGTCTATTGCCTCGACGAAGCGGCGGTCACGCAGTCATGAGCACCGGCAACTGGCTCGCGGTGGCCTCGGCGGACCATGTCAGGCTCGGCCGGGCCCAAGGCTTCATGCAGGTCTGCCACGGCAAGGCAGCACCCTTGCGCCGCATCGCAGCCGGCGACGGCATTGTCTATTACTCGCCGTCCACTGTCATGGGCGGCAAGGACGGCCTGCGCGCCTTCACGGCTATAGGCCGGGTGCGGGAGGGCGATCCATACCAGTTCGACATGGGGGGCGGGTTCTGCCCGTTTCGGCGCAATGTCGTCTGGACGGCTTCGGACGAGACACCGATCGCAACGCTGCTTCACCGGCTCGATTTCACCGCCACCCGCAACTGGGGTTATCAACTTCGCCTTGGGCTTTGCATGCTCAGCGAACACGATTTCCGCCTGATCGCGGAAGCCATGGGCGCGGAGATGCGTCTCAAAGCTATCGCTTGAGCGCCTTGTAGACGGCGATGCCGGCGGCGAGATCTTCGAGTGCCGCACCCACCGACTTGAACAGGGTGATCTCGTCCGCCGACTGGCGGGCGGGTTTCTGGCCGCGGGCGAGTTCATGCAGGTCGGCGACGATGTCTTCCGCCTTGAGAACTCCTGCTGCAATCGGCTGGACGATGTCGCCGGCTTCCTTGGTCGCTCCGGCGCGGGTGTCGACATATACGCGCGACTTGCTGATCGCCGCGTCGTCGGCTTCGCGCATGCCGGGCGTGAAGCCGCCGACGAGATCGACGTGGCAACCAGGCTTCAGCTTCGCGCCCTTGACCAGAGGGAGGGTCGAGATAGTGCCGGCGGTGACGATGTCGGCCCAGCCAAGTTCGGCATCGAGGTCGGAAATGGCGGTCGCCTCAAAGCCTTCGCCGCGGAGCGAAGCGGCCAGCGCTTCGGCGTTGGCGATTGTGCGGTTCCAGATGCGAATCTGCTTGATTGGCCGCACGGCGGCGTGCGCGCGGGCCAGGAACTTGCACTGCGCGCCGGCACCGATCACCAGCAGTTTTGAAGCATCTTCGCGCGCCAGATAGGAGGCGGCGAGTGCCGAGGCACAGGCGGTGCGCCATTGCGTCAGGCGTGGGCCGTCCATCAGCGCCTGCGGCTCGCCGGTGACGCCGTTGAGCAGCAGATAGACGCCAACGACCGCCGGCTTGGCGACGTCGTTGTTGTCGGGCGAGACAGTGACGATCTTGACCCCGATATGCCCGTCGGTTCCAGCACCCGCAGCCTTGAAGTCGGTCCAGGCCGGCATCAGGAGCAGGGTCGAATCCGTACCCTCAGCGCGTTCGACCGTGTGGTGATGGCGCACTGGTTGCACCGCGCCTTCGCGGAAGGCGGTGCGCAATGTCTCGACCAATCCGGGAAAGGTCAGCGCCCGGTCGATGTCATCGGCCGAAAATTGCAGCATTGAATTCTCCCCGACGGCTTATCTAGTTGGAGCGCGGCAAGGCAGGGCCTTGCGCGACTGGCGGCCGCTGGGCCGCTGCCTGGCGCAGGCTTTCGGCTTCGAGCCCGCGCTGGCGCGCCACCTTGCGGTAGCGGCCCTGCTTGAGCCATGTCACGGCGCCGCCCAGGATCACGCCGAGCGCCAGCGCTGCAAACAGCAGCACAAACAGCGGCGCCTGGATGGTCAGTGCGGGATTGCCCGGGTTGAACGGGTCAAGCGTGAATGCGGTGGCGGCACGGTTGGCGACGGCAAGCGCGATAAGCACGATTGCCACCGGCACGAAGACGACGATGAGCATGAAGCGATTGAACATGGATATTCCCGTTTAAAGCCCCGCCGTTTGACCGCTCGCCGGCCTATTTCGCGGAGTTCAGCCGCTCGCGCAGCTCCTTGCCGGTCTTGAAGAACGGCACCCACTTTTCCTCGACCTCGACGGATTCGCCGGTGCGCGGGTTGCGGCCGGTGCGGGCGGGGCGGTTCTTCACCGAAAATGCCCCGAAGCCGCGCAGTTCGACGCGATTGCCGTCGGCAAGCGCATCAGTGATTTCGTCGAAAATGGCGCTGACGATGTTCTCGACATCCCGCAGGAAAAGATGCGGATTGCGTGTTGCAATAATTTGCACCAGTTCAGACTTGATCATATGCGCGGTCCCCGTCGTGATGGTTATGATTTTATTTGTTTTTCAGCCGCCTGACACGGCTTTTTCAGCCTGCCAGAGCGACAGCATAC
>NZ_JBFUKO010000318.1:0-6268 GCF_056400805.1 Aminobacter sp. P4_H6_2 | reverse complement strand
GATCGGCCTCATCGGCGAGATCGGCGTTTCAGCCGATTTCACCTCCGAGGAAGAGAAATCGCTGCGAGGAGCCGCGCGCGCTCAAGTCCGAACCGGCCTGCCGCTGATGGTGCACCTGCCGGGCTGGTTCCGGCTCGGCCACAAGGTGCTCGACATCGTTGCCGAGGAAGGCGCGGAACTACGCCACACCGTGCTCTGCCACATGAACCCGTCTCACAACGATTTCTCCTATCAAAGCGAACTCGCCGCTCGCGGCGCTTTCATCGAATACGACATGATCGGCATGGATTTCTTCTACGCCGATCAGCAGGTCCAGTGCCCCAGCGACGAAGAGGCGGCCCGAGCCATCGTCCGACTGGTGGAAGCCGGTCATCTCGACCGGATCCTGCTATCGCATGATGTGTTCCTGAAGATGATGCTCAGCCACTATGGCGGCAATGGCTATGCCTATGTGCTGCGCCATTTCCTGCCGCGCCTGAAGCGCCATGGACTGGCTGATGCTGCACTCGACCAAATGATGCGGGGAAATCCCCGCTCCGCATTCCAAGCCGGGGCCTGATTTCCGGCCCTCCCCGCGTTCAACTAAAACGGATACACCATGACAAAAAAAGTACTTCTCGTCGGCGAAAGCTGGATCAGCTCGGCAACCCACTACAAAGGCTTCGACCAGTTCGGCAGCGTGACGTTCCATCTGGGAGCCGAACCGCTCGTCAAGGTGCTCAAGGGCAGYGAATTCGAACTGACCTACATGACCGCGCACGACGCCGTGGACAAATTCCCCTACGACATGGCCGGGCTCGACGAATACGATGCCATCATCCTCTCTGACATCGGCGCAAACTCGCTGCTGCTGCCCCCGGAAGTGTGGTTGCACTCGCGCACAGTTCCGAACCGCCTGAAGCTCATCAAGGCCTGGGTCGAAAAGGGCGGCGCGCTACTGATGGTCGGCGGATACTTCTCGTTCCAGGGCATCGACGGTAAGGCCCGCTGGCGCCGTACGCCTGTGGAAGACACCCTGCCGGTCACCTGTCTCCCCTATGACGACCGGGTGGAAATGCCGGAAGGCGCGGTCGCCGATATTGTCCAGCCGGATCACCCTGTCATGGCGGGCCTTGGCGGCAAGTGGCCTCTTCTGCTTGGTGTCAACGAAGTGGAGGTTCGTGACGGCGCCGAGGTCATCGCCCGCTTGCCGCAGGACCAAGGTGGTCATCCGCTGCTGGTGCTCGGCAGCCACGGTAAGGGCCGCACCGCTGCCTGGACTTCCGACATCGGCCCGCATTGGCTTTCGCCGGCATTCTGCGAGTGGGAAGGCTATGGCCGCCTGTGGAAGAACATTCTCGGCTGGATGACGGAAAACGCCCGCTGAGCTTGATCAAGGCCCGCGCTGGGTGAAAACTCAGCGCGCGGCCAAGATCGAGGCCAGCTGTTCGGCCGACGGAAATGCCGACAGGGTTCCGGGCCGGCCGACAGTGATTGCAGCAGCACGGGTCGCATGCTCGATGGCCGTGCGGTCGAGACGGGTTCCACGGAGCGCCGCCGAAGCAAGGGCAACCGCCATGAAGGTGTCACCCGCGCCGGTCGTATCAACGACGTCGCAAGGCACTGCCGGAACGCGGACTAGCCCTTCGCCCGTCGCGAGCATTGCGCCGTCGCCGCCGAAGGTCAGGACGACTTCACGAACGCCGGCGGCAAGCAGTTTGCGTGCGGCATCTTCACCGCCGGTACCGGTCAACGCCAACGCCTCTCCCTCGTTGAGGAAGGCGATGTCGACCAGGGGCCACAGGCTGCCGAAGAAGGGGCGAAGGGGAGAGGGATTAAAGGCGGTGACCATGCCAAGGGCGCGAGCAGCCTCCAGCACGCCGCGTGTCGTTTCATCCGAAAGGTTTCCTTGCAGGACTGCAAGGTCTTTGGGAGCGGCACCGGCAAGCGAGGCGATGGCATCGGCAGGAGTGAAATTCTGGGCGGAATCGGTCGTTGTGATGTTCACGTTTTCGCCGTCCGGTGTGGTCAAGACGATCGAGAAATCGGTCGATTTGCCCGTCAGCGGAAACAGCCTGCTGATCACTGGCTCTTTTGCCAGGTGCTCGCGGATCAGCTCCGCGCGGAAGCCGTCGCCGAAGGCTGCCACAAGGCTCGTCGGCAGACTCGTGCGGGCCATGACGACAGCCTGGTTGGCGCCTTTGCCGCCAAGGTCACGGGACTGCTGGCTGCCATGAATGGATGCGCCGGCCGCCGGCATCTCCGAGATCCGGATGGTTTCGTCGACAGCGRCATTACCGATTACGTAAGCGTGCATGAACAGACTTTCGAAAGGGAAAGAAATGCAGGAAATCTCCAACATGTCATCAAGCGCCGTAAGGGAAATATTCGGAACTGACAAGGTTCTGATAGGCATGATCCATTGCCCGGCCTTCCCCGGCGCACCGCGCTATCGCGGCGCGGACATGTCGACGATCTACGATGCCTGCATGCGCGACGCCGAAGCGCTCATCGAAGGCGGCATGCACGGGCTGATGATCGAAAACCACGGTGACGTCCCCTTCTCCAAGCCCGAAGATATCGGCCAGGAGACGGCTGCCTTCATGTCGGTGGTGACCGACAGGATCGCGCGTGCGATCGGCGTACCACTCGGCGTCAATGTGCTTGCCAACGCCCCGATCACCGCCTTCGCGATTGCCATGGCAGGCGGCGCAAAGTTTATCCGCGTCAACCAATGGGCAAACGCCTATGTCGCCAACGAGGGCTTCATGGAAGGCCGCGCCGCTGAAGCGATGCGCTACCGCTCATTGTTGCGCGCCGAACATATCAAGGTCTTCGCCGACAGCCACGTGAAGCACGGCTCTCACGCGATCGTCGCCGACCGGTCTATCCAGGAACTGACCCGCGACCTCGCCTTCTTCGACGCCGACGGTGTTATCGCCACCGGCCAGCGCACCGGCAATACGGCAACGATCGAGGAGATCGAGGAGATCGGCTCGGCAACGCACCTGCCGCTGCTCGTTGGCTCGGGCGTGACCAAGGACAACATCGTCGAGATCCTGAAGCGCACCAACGGCGTCATCGTCGCTTCGTCGCTGAAGTTCGACGGCGTATGGTGGAACCCCGTCGATATCGAGCGGGTAAAGGCGTTCCGCGCCGCCGCCGCCCCCGCACTGGAGGCTTGAACGAGTGTCGGAAGAGACCCTTTCCGAGCAGATCCTGCGGGAAAACGCCGACGTCTTCGAAGCGATGGTCCGCCATCGCTTCGTCGAAGACATCAAGCAAGACCGACTGACCAAGCAGGCTTTCGAACGCTATCTCGTCTATGAGGGGGCGTTCGTCGATACAGCGATCTCAATTTTCGCCTATGCGGCGGCGAAAGCCCAGACGATCGAGCAGAAACGCTGGCTGATCGCCGTTCTCGACGCACTTGCCAACCAGCAAATCGCCTACTTCGAAAAGACCTTTGCCGACCGAGGCATCGACCCCGCCGCATTTGATCTCGACCTTCCCGAGGTAGAAGAATTCCGAACCGGCATGCTGGAGATTGCCCGGGATGGGGACTTCCTCGATACAGTTGCGGCGATGTTTGCCGCCGAGTGGATGTACTGGACCTGGTCGCGAGAGGCCGCAAGCCGTGCGATCAGCGACCCACTGCTGAAGGAATGGGTGGATATGCATGCCCATGAGGATTTCGCAGCACAGGCGAAATGGCTCAAGCAACAGCTCGATGACGCCAGCGACGAACTCGATGCCGTGGAGCGCAAACGGCTGAGCGATATCTTCGGACGTGCCCAGCGGCTCGAAATCGCCTTCCACGACGCACCCTATCGCTGATCCATCACTGAACCTGGTAGCCGACGATGAATTTTGACGCTCAGATCAACGGCGATCGCCTGCTGCGACGGATTGACGATTTCGCCCGGATCGGCGGAACTGCCGCAGGCGGCGTCAACCGCCAGGCACTCACGCCGGAAGACAGGCAGGCACGCCGGATGCTTGCCGCACTGGCGCTGGCACGCGGCTTTCGGGTGTTTCAGGATCCGATGGCCAATCTCTTTATCCGCCGAGAAGGTCGCCTCGCCGATCGGCCGCCTTTCGTGATCGGCAGCCATCTCGACAGCCAGCCGACGGGGGGGCGTTTCGATGGCGCGCTCGGTACACTGACGGCCTTCGAAGTCATGGAAAGCCTGGAAGACGCTGGCACGGAGACGGATCTTCCGCTCGAAGTGGTCGCCTGGACAAACGAGGAAGGAAGCCGCTTTGCACCTGGCACGATGGGTTCGATGGCCTTCGCTGCGGGTGCGATACCGGAAGCCTGGTCCGATCTTAGCGGTAGCGACGGAGCGCTCTTCACGGAAGAACTCAAAGCGACGCTCGACGCCCTTTCAAAGGTGGAAATGCGGTCGCTCGGCTTTCCGATCTGCGGCTATCTGGAACTTCATATTGAGCAAGGGCCGTCTCTCGAACGCGACAATATTCCTGTCGGTATCGTCCACGGCATTCAGGGCACCCGCTGGCTGGAGGTGACTATCTCCGGCCAGGCGGCACATGCAGGAACCACGGCGCTCGAGTTTCGTCGCGACCCGATGGTGGCGGCGTCAGCGGTCCTCGACGCACTGTTCAAAGGCGTCATGCCTGGAGACGAACGGGCTCGCTTCACCGTCGGGCGCTTCGCGGTCCAGCCTGGATCAGTGAACGCCATACCGGGTTCGGTCACGTTTTCAGTCGATCTCAGGCATCCGGAAGCCCTGGCAATTGACGAACTAGAGGCCCTGGTGCGCAAGATCTGTACCGCAGAGGCAAATGCCGCCCGCTGCGAGGTGGGCATCCGCCAGTTCTTCGACATGGCGCCTGCCGCATTTCCCGAGAGGCTGCTTGGTTGCCTTGACCGAGCAGCGGGATCGCTCGGCCTTTCAGCAAAACGCATGCTGTCGGGGGCATTTCACGATGCGCTCTTCATCAACAGGGTGGCTCCCTCGGCCATGATCTTCGTGCCCTGCCGCGACGGGCTCAGCCACAACGAGGCGGAGTATGTCGAACCCGAACATTCAGTCATTGGTGCACGCATGCTGCTTCGGTCGACCCTGGAAGCGATGAACGAACTGAGTGACCCGCCAACTGTGCGTTGATGTGTTGAGCGATAACGTGGGTGGCCAACGGCGTGCGCTGTCCGTGAAGAAACAACGAGCTATAGGGACGATACAATGGATGATACGCCACCAGCCGGCTTGGTCGAGGCCCAGAGATTGGCCATCCGAATTGCCRAGGCCATCGCCGCCGACGCAGTCCCAGGAGAGACCGAGATAGAGGTCCGCGACCGCGCGGATCGATATGTCCGCGAATTCGGCGGGATGGACGTCTGGACACCCACCATTATCGGGTTCGGGATCGGAACCTTGAGTTGCTTTCCGACCGACCGGCCGACCACCCGTCCACTATGGAATCTGGACCTTGGCATAATCGACGTTCACCCGATTACACAGGATGGATGGTGGGGCGATTGTACGCGGACATTTCAACGAGGGGATAGCGTCGCCCAGGGCATAGCCTTGGCGGCCATTGAGGCCATTCATGCAGCTGTTCTGAACTCAGTCAAACCAGCCATGCGTGCCTGCGACCTCTTTGCGGTCTTCAAATCGGAGCTCGCGAAGACCCCCTTCTTGCTGCTGGATCGCCTATCGAACATCGGTCATTCGCTAAGCGTCGATTCTTCCTACGACGCAGGGTACATAGATGCGTGGAACGAAACCCCGATGACTGGGGCTTGGGCAATCGAACCTTTCATCGGCAACCACCTCTATGGCGTAAAGAAGGAGGACGTCGTGTGGTTCGGGCCAACGAAGTGCACCGTCATCACATAGCCTCGTAGGCCGGCCGCTAAAGGAGCTGCTCGAMCCAGGCAGCGGTTTGGAAACGGTCGCACCGGAGACGCCTCCCCGCTTCTGGCGCGTGCTATCATCCAAGTCCGATGGTTGGGACGAGGAGACTATTTGACGTGCGCCGCACCGAACTCCGACGGGAAGCAGACGATTGCGCCTCACGGTTACATCTCGCAGGGCCAGTTCCGCATGCGATCATTCCGGCTGAAACGAAGCCCCAACTTCTACATATCGGCGTCGATTGCCCTACAGCCGAAAAGAGGACTGCCCGCAGGCCTAAAGTGGATTCCAGCTCAGCGATGCGACCTCTATCTTGAGCGTCGGTCGATAATTTCGTCGGTATTCGCCAAAAGCTTGCGAACTGCATTCCGCGCCGCATTTGGATTTTGCAGTCGAATGCACTTCTC
>NZ_JBFUKO010000317.1:0-7675 GCF_056400805.1 Aminobacter sp. P4_H6_2 | reverse complement strand
ACAAAAGCCTGGTGCCGGTTTTCAGCGTCGGCATGACGTTGTCGAGCATCGCCTGGAAGATCGAGGGCACTCCGGCCATGACATGGACGTTGCCAATGCGAAAGCCGGGCGCTACAGACACCGGGTTTTCAATGAGGTCAGCACCGTGCGGCATACGTGCCATGCGCTTGCGCGCCTCGGAGAACTCCATGCCGCGCGAGGCGTAGTTGGCCTCCAGCATGGCATAGGCGCGGGTGTCGTATTCGCAGGGCACGCCGAACGCCTTGGAAATCGAGTCTGCGGTGATGTCGTCATGCGTCGGGCCGATGCCGCCGGTGGTGAAGACATAGTCGTAGCGCGCGCGAACGGCGTTGACCGCAGCGGCGATCTCGTCCTCGTCGTCGGGCACGATACGCACTTCTCTGAGGTCGATGCCCACGGCCGTCATCATCTCGGCGAGGTGGCCGATGTTTTTGTCCTTGGTACGGCCAGACAGGATCTCGTCGCCGATGACGACCATTGCTGCGGTGACGATGTCGGCCATGTTGAAAGCTCCATTGTGGGCCCTCGTCAGATAGCGCCGGCAGCGCAAGCGAGCAATAGTCGCCATTCTGTGAACGATGCGTCACGCATTGGACCGCTTTCATTGAACGGGCTTTGCATTACATCTCTCCCCAGACGCCGACCCAAGATGGCGCCGCGAGATTTCCCGAGTTTTGGAGTGATGAAATGGCTAAGATTCTTGTTCTCTACTATTCGAGCTGGGGCCACATGGAGCAGATGGCGAAAGCCGCTGCCGAAGGCGCACGTGCTGGTGGCGCCGAGGTGACCCTCAAGCGCGTTCCCGAACTGGTGCCCGAGGGTGTCGCCAAGGCTGCCTATTACAAGCTCGACCAGGAAGCGCCGATCGCTGATCCGCTCGAACTGGCCGACTATGACGGCATCATCATCGGCACCGCCACCCGCTACGGCACCATGGCTTCGCAGATGAAAAACTTCCTCGACCAGACCGGTCCGCTCTGGGCCAAGGGCGCTTTGCTCGACAAGGTCGGCTCGGTGATGGTTTCGACCGCAACCCAGCATGGCGGCGCTGAACTGGCGCTGATCAATGCCCAGATCCACCTGCAGCACCACGGCATGGTGATCGTGCCGCTGTCCTACGCCTACCAGGGCCAGATGGGCAATGACGTGGTCCGTGGCGGTGCGCCTTACGGCATGACCACCACGTCTGATGGCGACGGCTCGCGCCAGCCTTCGGCACAGGAGCTCGAAGGCGCCCACTTCCAGGGCAAGCGCGTGGCGGAGATCGCCATCCGCCTGCATGGCAAGGGCTCGAACGCTGTGAAGGAAGTTGCCTAACAGCCTTCAAGTAAAGTGATTTTTGTGAACGGGCGGCCTCAAGGTCGCACCGCATCCACTATGTCGAGCAAGGGCGGGGCAGGCCGATCCTGTTCATCCATGGGCTCGGCGGGCAGTTGCACCACTTCCGCGGTACGCTGTTTTCGCAGCTGGACGGCGATTTCAGGCTGGTAGCACTTGACCGGCCGGGTTCGGGCTATTCGGCGCGACCGTCGGATTTCGCCGGCAGCCTGAGCGAGCAAGCCGAACTGGTATTGCGCTTCACCGAGAAGCTGGGGCTGCAAAAGCCGCTGGTCGTCGGCCATTCGCTCGGCGGCGCGGTGGCGCTGACGCTGGCGCTCGAACATCCCGAAGCCGTTTCCGGGCTGGTCCTGCTGTCGCCGCTGACCCATCTTGAAGATGAGTTGCGGCCGGAGTTCAGGTCGCTCTATGTTCGCTCGCCCCTGCTGCGCCATCTCATGGCACAGACGGTGTGGGTGCCGACATCTCTCAAATATGCGCCGCAGACGCTTGCCTTCGTTTTCGGGCCGCAGCAGCCGACCAAGGACTATGGCATATCAGGTGGCGGGTTGGCCGGCCTTCGGCCCAGCCACATCTATGCAACTTCGGCCGATCTTGTGGCGATCGAACGGGATCTTGGCGGCGTCGAGGCACGTTATGAGGAGATCATGGTGCCGGTGGGCGTGCTCGTCGGCACGGGCGATCGCGTGATCGACTACCGGCTGAACGGTCAGTCGCTGGCAGGCCGCATCGGCGATCTGGAACTCGATCTGGTCGAGGGGCTCGGCCACATGCCGCAGTTCATAGAGCCGGAGCGGGTTGCGGTCTTGATCAGGCGGACCGCTGCAAAAGCCTTTTCATAGGCGTCGTTGCAAATGCCGTTCCAGCATTTGCACCGCTTCGAACGCAGTGAGCCGTGAAATCCCTGCGGTAGATGCCGCTAATCCGAAACTTCCGTGTCCGGACGGTCGTCGCCCTTTGCAAGCTCGTCGTGCCAACGGCCTTCGCTGTCCTCATACTGGATGCCGTCGGTTGATCCGGAGACACGCTGCTCGGCGGCCGCTGTTTCAGCGGCGCGCAGGGCGTCTTCATGGTTGGGAAACGTCTCGGAGAAAGTGCCGCCTACCTTGTAGGCCCAGCCGCCGTCGTGCTGCACGACTTCATAGAAGAGCTTTGCCATCATTTTCCCTCGCTGAAGGATGCGATGTCCTTGGCCACCAGCGCCTCGGCATCCACCACAGCCACAACGACTGTCCGGCGCCTCGACGGCGGTCATTCCGGCTCAAACGTTGCCGGGGCCGATTGGTTGCATCGCGCGGCGAAGATCGACAGCAGTTGTTCGAGACTTGGTCAGAGCGGCACCGTGTAGAGCACGATCCACAGGCCGCATATCGCGGCTGCGAGCCCGTAACAGGCGCTACGGTGTTTTTCCCAAAAATATGGCGCGCGTTCCCAATTGTACTGCATACGCAACTCCCCACTCACTCACCACCCGGCCCAGTTGTATTTCAGTCCGAAACGCTCCGCAATTTTTGAGGGTGGGGTTGACGTTGCGAAAATACCTAGGGGTGGCAAATTTGCCACGAATCACGGCGTTTCGCGGCGCATCAAGCGAGCGAAGCCGTCTTCATGGTGTGGATGGGGATCGAACCCACATCTCCTGGGTTGAGAGACTGGTTTTTTCGAACACACGCAATGGATGCCCAACTCAGCCGAGGGACAACCCATCGTGTCGGCCAGGTATCATAATTTTCCGGCAACGTCGAAGAAGACAGCATCGCCCTTCATGCGGTTTTTGACATCGACCTCATGGACCCACTTCAGCTTGAAATCGACCTCGGTGTTTTCACCGAACTTGGCCTTGTAGCTGACAAGCGGCCCCAGACCTATCGAGCGGCCCTTGAAGCCGTCATGGGCGTCGGCGAACGTGCTGCGGTCGTCCTCGAACTGATAGAGGAAGCCCGCGACCGCGCCCAAGGCAAAATTCGCGGTCACATTCTTGGTGACGGCTAGATCGAGATGAGCCATCGCGCCGCTGTAGTAGTCGGTGGCGGTGTTCTTGGTGTTGATGTCGACACCGAAATTGGCCGACAAATCGAGGCCGTGCTCGGGCACCAGATATGTGAAGGCAACCGCCGGCGTGAAAGTCCAGTTATTCAGGCCGATGAAGGCGAGGGCACCTTTCTCCCACTCACCGGTCGGGGCGGTTATCGTCAGCGACGTCGAGAAGAAGGTATTCATGGCGTCGTTGTGCCAGCCCAGCAAAATCGGCGCGAAGGCGATGTCGCCCAATCCTGTGACTTCGTCCACCGATGCAAAGGGACCGACGTCTGCCTCGGCCCTGACCCAGCCTATCGGTAGAGCGCCCTGGACGGCGTAGGTCCAGTTGCCGGGCAGGTCCAGTTTGGGAACTTAGACGCCCGCAAGTGCCGTGGTCCAGATGTCGGCCTTCAGGCCAAGCGCGACCTGGTTGTCGCCAAATGGTACGTTGCCGCTTGCCTCGCCATGATAATAAACGTTCGCGATGTCCCAGTAGACGCCCGGCACGGGCGGCACAATCCCCGCGCCAGGACGGGCATAGGCGCCGGGAATGTAGCGTCCGCCAACTGCCTCGGTGGCCCCCGCCTGCTGAACGGAAGGGATGGCGGCGGCTAGGACCGACACGGCAGCGAACAGCCATGAAACCGATCTGGTCATTTGTCCCTCTCCAAATGCGCCCGGCATTCGCGAACGGATGTGCCGGGAATTCCCCGATAATCAGAGTATCACGGTTCGCCGTTGCTAGGCATTCCTCCTGATTCCCATGGCTTTGTCGACATGCCGTGCACTTCAGGCTTGATGCGGTCGCTCGCATTGCCGGCCCAGCCAAAGCCGCGCTCGTTGCCAAGCGTGGCGGCCCCAAGGCGTGGCGCATGCATCGATATCTCGACTAAGGTAACGATTTCAATCTGGTGCGGACGGCGGGAATCGAACCCGCATAGCCTAGGCTGAGGGATTTTAAGTCCCTTGCGTCTACCAGTTCCGCCACGTCCGCTTGGCCCGACTGGTAAAGCAGCCGGGCAAGATTGCAAGTCCCCGGCAATCGCTTGTGTCACTTGCGCGTCGCAGAAAATGGAGCCCGGCACTTGTGTGTATTCGTCCTGCACAAGCAGCGTCAGCCGTGGTGAAACAGTCGGCACAGACGGCTTGGGACAAGGGCTGCGCTTAAGCCTTGCTTGGATCTTCTGGGAGGTCGCTTGCCTGGCTGGCATCGAGCGGCAGCAATGGGGATTCCGCCGTAGCTGGTTTCGGCGCCTTTCGAGCAACCTTTTTGGCAGGCTTTTTCGGGGTGTCGTTCGCTACGTCCTTCGGCGCCGTCGCTACGGAAGCCGCCTTGGTGGGAGCCGGCTTTGCCGCGATGGTTGTCTTTTCAGTGAATTTGATTGCCATCGGGGTCCGCCGTTCCAGAGCGCCGCGAGTCGCGCGGCTTTGGTCCTCCATACACGATTTGCAGTGCTGGTGGGCGGGGAAGCGCGCCTATCATCTGAACGCCGGGTGAGGATGTGAGAAAAATCCTTCCACCCGGCAAGGACCTGTATTCCGCCGTCGCTTCCGCTACAGTTACGTGAAAGAATTTCAGGAATCCCCGAAAATGCCCAGCAAGACCAATTTCGCCAAGCCGCGCCCCTGGACCGAGACCGCACCGCTTCTGGTCGATGTCGCCATGGGCCGACGGCCGGCCGATCTCGTCATCCGTAACGGCCGCTGGGTGAATGTCCATTCGGGCGAGATCCTCGCCGGCACCGACGTTGCCATCATTGCCGGCCGCTTCGCCTATTGCGGTCCGAATGCCAGCCACGCCATCGGCCAGGGCACCAAGGTTGTCGATGCCGGCGGGCGCTATCTCGTGCCCGGCCTGTGCGACGCGCATATGCATGTCGAAAGCGGCATGGTGACGGTGACCGAGTTTTGCCGCGCGGTGATCCCGCATGGCACGACCTCGATGTTCATCGACCCGCACGAAATCGCCAACGTGCTGGGCCTGCCCGGCGTCAGGCTGATGCATGACGAGGCACTCGCCATGCCGATCAACGTGCATGTGCAGATGCCGTCCTGCGTGCCCTCGGCGCCTGGGCTGGAGAATGCGGGTGCTGCACTGACGGTCGAGGACGTTGCCGAGGCGATGACCTGGGAAAACATCATCGGCCTGGGCGAGGTGATGAATTTCCCCGGTGTCGCCGCCAACAATCCGGTCATGTCGGGCGAGATCGCCGAAACGGTGAAAGCCGGCAAGACGGTGGGCGGGCACTACGCTTCCCGCGATCTTGGCCTGCCGTTCCACGGCTATGTCGCAGGCGGTCCAGAGGATGATCACGAGGGCACGCGCGCCGAAGACGCAATCGCCCGGGTGCGTCAGGGCATGAAGGCGATGCTTCGGCTTGGTTCCGCCTGGTACGATGTCGCCAGCCAGATCAAGGCGGTGACCGAGCAGGGCATAGACCCACGCAGCTTCATCCTATGCACCGACGATAGCCATTCCGGCACGCTGGTTCATGAGGGGCATATGGACCGCGTCGTGCGCCACGCCATCCAGCAGGGGCTGAAGCCGGTGACGGCGATCCAGATGGCGACGATCAACACCGCCCAGCACTTCCGCCTCGAGCGCGAGCTTGGCTCGATCACACCGGGCCGGCTGGCCGACGTGCTGATCGTCTCGGACCTGGCCGAACTCAAGATCGACGAGGTCTATGCGCGCGGCGTGCGGGTCGCCAAGGCCGGCAAGCTCGACATCGACATTCCCGCCTACGCCTATCCGGCCGATGCCAAGAAGACGGTGAAGCTGGGCAAGAAGCTCAAGGCCGTCGATTTCGACATCAAGGCACCGGAGGGCGCAAACGAGGTGCGCGTGCGTGTCATCGGCGTGATTGAGAACCAGGCACCGACGCGCGCACTGGAGGCCGATCTCGCCGTCGAGGACGGTCTGGTCGCCATGGACCGCCGCAACGACGTTTGCCAGATTGCGCTCGTCGAGCGCCATCGCGGCACCGGCACTGTGACCAACGCCTTTGTCTCAGGCTTCGGCTACATGAAGGACTGCGCGCTCGCCTCGACGGTCGCGCATGACAGCCATCACATGATCGTCGTCGGCACCAACAAGGCCGACATGGCGCTGGCCGCCAACCGGCTAGGGCAGGTCGGTGGCGGCGTGGTGCTGTTCTCCGAAGGCAAGGAACTTGCACTTGTCGAGATGCCGATCGCCGGCCTTATGTCGGACGAACGCGCCGAGATCGTTGCCGCCAAGGCCGACAAGCTGGTTCAGGCGATGCGCGACATGGGCTGCAGCCTTAACAATGCCTACATGCAGCATTCGCTGCTGGCGCTGGTGGTCATTCCGGAACTCAGGATTTCCGACGTCGGTCTGGTCGATGTGACGACCTTCGAAAAGGTCGACCTGTTTCTTTGAGGGTGATCAGCGCAAGGGGGGCCAGCAGCCCGGGCCCTCGCTCGCCTTTAGTTCAATCCGTCTCGGGAAAATGCTGATAATGCGCGCCGGTGACGCCGGCCGCATCCAGGGCCGCTTTCAGTTCCTCGCTGATAGCCGGCGTAGGCATCACGATAAACTTGTCGATCCAGACATGATGGRCGCCGATCTGCGATCGAYTGAAGACCAGTTCYTTCTTGCTGCCGTCCAGGWACCAGASRTTGCGAAAYTCGAACGTCGTTTTSGCGCGATCGACKGTRTCCAGGCGATTGCARGGAACGAACCAGAASCGGTCGGCGGCATGGCCGCCATCTTCCCATACAATCTCGATCGGAAAGAACTGATGGACATCRGGTTCGAAACTTTCGATGACGTCCTTGACCTTKGCGCTCACGGACAAACAGAAGGCGTCGTAGARATCCGGAATCWGCCGCYTRGGCCCTGWGAGYTCRATTTTSGTGGGGATGTATGTCTCCTCGAACTGTCGGCCGTAATACGAGTAGCCGGGTCGAATTCGAACGCCGGCATCTCGCGTCAGATCAGCAGCTTGTATCTTGCTAACGTCCCCATCCAAGGCGCGGTAAATGTAGCTGTAAGTTTCTTTGTTCTCGTGACTGAGAAAACAAACCATTCAACACCCTTGCTCGTCGACCGGCTCCCAAGTGTTTGAGCAATTCTTCGCCGGAGTTTGCGAAATCATAGAATTGGATAGTCAGTCCGTCTCTGGAAAATGCTGATAGTGCGCGCCGGTAATGCCGGCTGCATCCAAGGCGGCTTTCAGCGTCTCGCTGATTGCCGGCGTCGGCATCACGATAAACTTGTCGATCCAGACATGATGGGCGCCGATCTGCGATCGACTGAAGACCAGTTCTTTCT
>NZ_JBFUKO010000316.1:0-6306 GCF_056400805.1 Aminobacter sp. P4_H6_2 | reverse complement strand
ATCTATTTCGGCATTGCCTTGATGTTGCGCCCCTTGCCTGGAGGATCGGTAAACGAAACACTCGCTGATGCGATGACCGGCAAGTTGCTGGGCGTTGTGCCAACGAGCCTGGTGTTTCTTTTGGCGATCGTGCTTCTGGTCTGGGTGCCGTTCAGCCGTTCCGTTACCGGGCGCGCTGCCTATGCCGCCGGATCGTCCGAGCAGAGCGCCTATATGTCAGGTGTTCCAATCCGTCGTGGCAAACTTGCTGCCTATGCCCTTTCGGGCCTGCTTGCCGGCACGGGGGGCTTGTTCTTGACCTTTTTTACCTATTCAGGCGAGGCTTCGACGGCAAGTGCTAGCACTTACACGCTTTTTTCGATTGCAGCAGTCGTGCTCGGCGGCGTCTCGCTCTATGGCGGTAAGGGCAGCATCATCGGCGTGATCTTTGGCGCGTTTGCTTTCCGGACCATCGGCGACCTCATGTTTGTTTTTGATATGGACGCTCTATGGCAACCCCTGTTTCAGGGAGTGATCTTGCTGGCTGCTATCAGCTTTGGCTCGATCGGACTTCTGAGGGTACGCAATCGGCTGGAGTGGTTTCGATGAGCGAAGCTTTGCCAATGCGTACGCCAAGCAGGATGCCGAAATTCCTCCGCCGTGCCGATCCGGCAATCGTGACCGCCTTTGCCTGTATCCTGGCGCTGATCGTTATCGGGAGCCTCTATTCACCGAGCTTCCTTTCAAGCGAGTATCTGCTGCAGCAGTTGAAGGTCGCGTCCTTCCTTGGCGTGATTGCCACTGGCATGATGCTTGTCATTCTTCTCGGGCAGATAGATCTCTCCGTACCCTGGGTCGTGGCAGGTGGCGCGATGATGGCCTGTGCCGCAACGGCCTACGGGCCCGTGGCGACCGCCCTTGCAATTCCGTTCGGCATTTTTTGCGGGATGGCGTTCGGAACGCTCAACGGCTTTGGCGTCGCATATCTGCGCATCCCCTCGATGATCGTGACGCTCGCCACCAATGCCGTCGCCCAAGGGCTGATGGTGGTCTACACGGGCGGTTTTGCACCACGGGATTCAGCAACCAACGCGATGCGCTACATCGCAACCGGCGCGCTGGTCCCGGGAATACCAAACGCTGTCGTCATCTGGGCCCTGGTCGGGGCAGGCATGGTGTTCATGTTGACGAAGACGGGCTTTGGACGTGCTGTCTACGGGATCGGCAACCGTGAGCGCGCGGCCTACTTGTCGGGCATAAACACCAGACGTGTGGTGTTGATCGCCTTTGCAATTTCGGGCGGGTTAAGCGCTCTCGGTGGCGTCCTGCTGGCGGGCTATGCCTCCAAGGCAGCGCAGGCCATGGGCGACGCATATCTGTTGCCCGCAATCGCCGCCGTGGTGCTGGGTGGTACCTCGATACTGGGTGGAAAGGGATCGTACCTCGGGACAGTGGCGGGCGTTATCCTGATCACCCTGCTGCAGTCCATCCTCTCGGTCATTCAAATGCCAGAAGCCGGCCGGCAGATCATCTATGGGGTCGTCATCATCTCCATGCTGCTGCTTTACGGTCGGGCCCCATCAAAAGGGTGAGCACTTGACCAAATCCGGCATAAAGACACATGGTGTCATGCGGCCGCTGGTCGTCATGGGCGTAAGCGGCTGCGGCAAGTCGGTGGTCGGATTGGCGATCGCCGAGGCACTCCATGCCAGCTTCGTCGAAGGCGACATGCTGCACCCTGCGAAAAACATCACGCGCATGGCAAACGGCCAGCCACTGAAGGATGCCGATCGGAAGGGATGGCTCGATTTGATCGGTCGTGAGATCGCCTCGCGTGTTGTGGAGGGAAAGCATGTCGTTGCCGCGTGTTCGGCGCTCAAGCGCCGCTATCGCGATCAGCTCCGAAACCACAACCCAACCTTGCGTTTCGTTTATCTCATGCTCGATCCCGCTACGGCTCGTCGTCGCGTCTTGGAACGCACCGGCCATTTTATGCCCGAGAGCCTCGTTGACAGTCAATTCGCTGATCTTGAGCCTCCGGACTTCGATGAAGCAGCCCTTGTCCTTGATGCGCTGTTGYCTGTCGATGTGCTGGCTAGGGCAGCCACAGACTTCGTGAATGGTGGCCGGCAGCCATAACGAGCACCGGCCGTTGCAGGCTAGAACATGTTTGGGAGCAGATATGTCGGATGCTGCATTTGAAATCCTCGACCTGCGTTTTGCCCCGCTGGTCAATCTCCACTCGCGGGTAGAAAAACTGTTCACCGGCTGTCTCTGGGCCGAGGGCCCGGCATGGTTTGCCGCCGGACGTTACCTTGTCTGGTCAGACATTCCCAACGACCGGATGTTGCGTTTCGACGAAACGGACGGGCGGGTCAGTACATTTCGCCAGCCATCGGGGAATTCCAATGGCAATACCGTCGACCGCCAGGGCAGACTTGTAACCTGCGAGCATGGCGGCAGGCGTGTGACTCGTACTGAGTTCGACGGATCGGTCACCGTCATCGCCAATGCCTGGCGCGGCAAGCGCCTTAACTCACCCAATGACGTGGTAGTACGGTCTGACGACTCGATATGGTTTTCCGATCCGACATACGGCATCGATTCCGACTACGAAGGCAACAAGGCCGAAAGCGAGATCGGCTCATCCCAGGTTTATCGGGTGGATCCGGGTTCTGGCGAGGTCGAGGCGGTCGTCGCTGACATGGTGAAGCCGAATGGGCTCGCCTTCTCGATCGATGAAAGCAGGCTTTACGTGGTCGACACCGGCCGCACGCACGGCAGTCAGTATCCTGCACATATGCGCGTGTTCGACGTCAGCGCAAAAGGAGGTGTGACCGGAGGGCGTGTCTTCGCTGAATGTACCGCCGGACTGTTCGATGGATTCCGGCTCGACACAGCCGGTCGCATATGGGTTGCGGCCCATGACGGCATCCATTGCTATGACCCCGACGGGACCCTGGTCGGCAAGATCAAGGTTCCCGAACCGACGGCCAATTGTGTCTTTGGCGGAGCAAAACTCAACTGTCTTTATATTGCTGGCACGACGTCCCTCTACCCGTTCGGCTCATGGTGAATGGACATCCGACCTACTAGCCTGTGGAGTTGAGCTTCCTGAACGCGAACGCCGACTTGAGCTTGGCTTCGATTGTGACTTCGGCGACGCGCGCGGCTTCCATCGTATCGACACCACGGAAGCGGATATGAAGGGTTGGGACGAGGTCTCCACCTTCGCAAGCGCACTAGTGGCGCTTGGTGATATATCGACTTTGATCACTGCGGTAACGGCTACCGGCCCGGGTCAGATTACCGGCCTTGAATGGCAGCAGATCCTTGTCGCCGCCGCAGGCAATGACGCCGATACTTGCCGAATTCACGGATGATGCGAACTGGCCAGCGTAGACCTCACGCACTCATCGCCCAGATGACCGCGCTGGAAGCGCTGAAGACCGCAGCAAGAAGAAACCAATCCATTGACCCCTCCCGGCTCGTTGGATTTACCTTATGTACCCCCTGGACCGCCAATTTGGCACCTTTCAGCAAGCTCGTCGCTTCAACAACGGTGTCATCACATGACGGTTCTTGAACTGGGTTTCTGGCACATCCGCTTCAGCGCCCACAAATAGGCAAGCGCATCGTGACGCGTTTCATTGTGGCCGTCTCCGATCTCCTCGATGACCTCGGCTATGGCGCCAAGGGTTTTGTTCAGCACTTCGATGCATGTGGCCAGTTCCTTGCTGGCAGGGGTTCGAGCGGTTGCGCGCAAAATAAGCCGCCTTATGTGCGTAACCGGAAACGGGTGCCCCGCTTCCTCGATTAGCTTGGCGATCGCCTCGAACTCATCACCGCGTTGCAGCGTCATTGCCCCTCGCATGCCGGGGCGGAACTCTAAAACCCAAGCTGCGAGAGAATAGCGCTCGCCGTGCCAAATGCTACGGCGACAACAAACCAGTCGGCCCAGTTCATTTGGTTCCTTGCTAGAGGCCAACCAACCACAATATAGCACTGGCCACGGCGACTAGAGCTACAATGAAAACAGTGTCTTCGATGGTCATTGGCTTGCCGCGGACAGGGTGGCTTTCTCCATAGGCCAGTGTCCGCGCCTCCTTGGCGCGCAGAACTCCATAGGACGCGCCCCGGTTCCATTCTGAGCGCCCGCACTCCTCCAAAAACGAGAAAATGACAACGTTCTGAGCCTACACGAGGCGTGCCATGGAGGCCGCTCGCTATCATCGGGCCACTCTCAGATCCCAAATATTAGGGTGTAGGCGACCAATGCGACACCTACGCAGGCCGCCACAACTCCTATGATGAAGGCGTCTTCATAGGTCATTTCCGTTTTGYGGCGGCCTCCACTTACGCCGAACGTCCGCGCCTCCTTGGCGGGCCAGCGCCGCTGCAGCTTGGTATGCCATCACAGGTCGGCCTCCACCATAACCATTGTTGGCCAAGACCTAGGAAGGAGCATCGGTGTCTCGGAAAATAAGTTTGCTCCAGCAGTTGCCTACGATATCAAGAACATGTGCGACCGGACAATCGACAGTATGGTTGCATGGCTCACAGGCCGTCCGCCACCTTGAGTATCCGTAGCATCAAATGAAGACCAAACAAGATAAAGCGATCCTRTTACTTCTTGTCGCTGTTGTCGGGCTCGCATTTTTCAGTTGGGGCGTTGGTATTTGGCAAACGCATCAACTATGGAGAATCTGCGATATCGACCTGACAGAGTTTGAAATACAAGCCCTGGTTTTGGACCCTACATTCGGGAGGGGGCTAGCCGCACGATACCCCAAAGAATTTGAGAATAGGAACGCCAGCGACGGCGTTTGGCAGATTCGTTACCCCGACTACAAACTGGCATTTGAAGCAGACAGTGAATACGACATGGTCAAATACAAAGTGAGAGTGACATTTGGCGCCGCTGCTTACTGGACCACGATCTCCACGTGCAGAGGCATCGTCAGGTCGGGGAGCGGTGATAGTTTCGGGTAATTATTGTATTGATGACGCTGCCTGACTGCGGCATGTACCTGACCAATCAAGAGCCCCGTCACCATCCTATGAGTGGCGGGGTTTTTTCTCTTCACAGTTGCCAGCGTCCAACGGTACTGGGATAGGCAGGACATTGACACGCCCCCGCTACGGCGGGGCTTTTAGTACTTTCGCGCCTAGTTGTTGCAAATGGCATCCAACATCATCGACTTCAGCTTGTCGCGGGCCTGAATCTGCAAAGTGTTTGGCCGCTCCATCGCAGAAGTTCATCAATGGACAGCCGCTTGTAAGGTGGACGCCCTGTGCCGACATAGACATGCCGTCTGTCCATATTAGAGACCAGCTTCCAGCTTGTCGTGTCATCTCCGGCCAGGATGCACGTAATAGGCTTCATGCGCAGTACTCCCTTGAAAAGGGAGGAATGCCAAAGCCCTAGGGGCTCCACTATCGCAAGATTTGACTATTGACGCTCCTTCCCGCCGAAGGTGGGGAACGCCGTTTTAGGGCTTCCGACAGCCGACGAGTCCCATCACCATTGCGGGGCCAAGACCCGGAAGGGGCACCCGTGCAGGGCTAGGCCAGTCGTGGGCAAGAAGGGGTGCAAGTTCCATGGGGGAATGTCGAGCAGCCCTAAATCGGTCGAGGGCAAGGCGCCCATTGCAGAGTCCCAACGGGCACGCTGGCAGGCTAGCCGGGGGACCGACAAAGACCCCATGAGCCTCGCCCCGGGGTAGATTGACCAGACATCGGTGGCCGTTGAACAAACAGGGGGTCCCGAAATGCCGCCAGCGTGAACCAATGTGACGGTTGTGAGGGCAGCTATCCATGCAAGAATTATCCTAGTCATGTAAGCCTCCTTTGTTACTTCGCAGGGATACGAAGTGTCGGTTTTCAACCTGGCCTCTAACCCTGTGGACGATAGATTGCCATGTAGGCGTGATGACAGCGTTTGACGGGCGTGAAAGGCTGATGCTCGGTCTGCAACTGCTAGGCGTTAGCAAACCAAATGCTCGCGAAGCTAAAATAAWGGCCCGACATTCACACAGCGACTCACCAGCGGGCGTTTGTCGTCCATGCGGTATCCGCACTCCAAAACCGCGAACGCCTCTCAGCGTGCGGATATGGCCGAAACGACGGTTGGCGATTGGTTGGGGGCGATGCGGGAGACTTGCAGGAGAGATCAGAAGCACCGCGATAAGGCCAATTGCGCCGGCCAGGGCGACAACGTGAATGGTTTTCATCATTGCGCCTAAAGGTACCGGGTCCGCGATTTCAACAAACCGGGCTGTCTGGCGATGCTGAAAACGGCGGTAGAGCGGCGGCTATCAAGCCGCC
>NZ_JBFUKO010000315.1:0-6326 GCF_056400805.1 Aminobacter sp. P4_H6_2 | reverse complement strand
GGCCCAACCAGACGATCCGCGAAGGTGCGATCAGGCAGGCGCGGCCTCGCTGCCCAAAATGTCCGAGAGGGCCGACAAGAGCCGGTCGATTTGCTCATCAGTGCCCACGGTTATCCTGAGATGGTCAGAGATGCGGGGAGCTGGAAAATGGCGCACGATGACAGCTCGTTGACGCAGCGCGGCGGCCAGTGCTGCGCCCTCGTGGGCTGGATGACGAGCGAAAACGAAGTTGGCGGAAGACGGCAGCACCTCAAAGCCGAGCCGGGCCAGTCCACGGTTCAGCCGCTCTCGGCCCTCGATCACGCGAGTTCGGCACTGCTGGAAATAGTCTTCGTCCTCAAGGGAAGCGATGGCGCCAGCTATGGCGGGCCGGCCAAGGGGATAGGAGTTGAAGCTGTTCTTCACCCGGGTGAGCGCCTCGATCAACTCGGCGTCGCCGATCGCATAGCCAACCCGCAGCCCGGCCAGGGCCCTGGACTTGGACATTGTTTGTACGACCAGAAGGTTCGGGTGGGAGGCGACCAGCGGAATCGCGGTTTCGGCGCCGAAATCAACATAGGCCTCGTCGATCACCACTGGGGCGTCAGGATGCTCCTCAAGCAAAGTGGCGTTATCGGCCAGTGACAGCGCAATCCCTGTCGGCGCATTTGGATTGGGCAGGATGATCGCGCCGGCCGGTCGCCGGTAATCGGCAACACGGATTTGCATGGCCTGATCAAGCGGAACGGCCTCGTAGTTGATGCCAAAAAGGCGGCAATAGACAGTGTAGAAGCTGTAGGTGATGTTAGGGAACAGCAACGGCGCATCATGCTTCAAAAGAGCGGCGAAGACATGCGCCAGCACTTCGTCGGAGCCGTTGCCGACGAACACCTGTTCGGGGCGCACCTGGTGATAGGTGGCCAACGCAGCCCGCAGTTCGGTGGCTTGCGGGTCCGGATAGAGACGCAGCGTATCCGCCGCCTCGCCACCAACCGCTTCCAGCACGCGTGGGGAGGCGCCAAATGGACTTTCGTTGGTGTTGAGCTTGACCAGTTCCGCCATGCGGGGCTGTTCGCCCGGCACATAGGGTTTCAAATCATGCGTCAAGCGGCTCCAGAAACGACTCATTGCTCTGTCCAAAACTCTTGGGACGGTGCGGCGGGGCCTGCGTAGACGCGCAGTACCCGACGCACATCATTTGACGCAGTTCAGCCTTTCCAGCTTCGCGCGATGGCCTTGGTCAGGCCGGGCGCACCAGAATGTGCTTCTTCTTGCCAAGCGACAGCTTGATCACGCCTTCCGGCGTGAGATCAGCCGTGCTGACGGCACGGCGCTCGTCATTGACCGACTGGTCGTTGATCCGCACGGCGCCGCCCTGAACGTGGCGGCGGGCTTCGCCGTTCGAGGCTGCGAGGCCTGCACGCACCACCAGCGACAAAAGACCGATACCGGCTTTCAACTCGTCTCCGGCAATCTCGACCGTCGGCAGCGACTCGGCCAGCGCGCCTTCCTCGAAGGTTTTGCGCGCGGTTTCCGCCGATTGCTCTGCGGCAGTGCGACCGTGCAACATGGCCGTCACTTCGGTCGCCAACACCTTCTTGGCATCATTGATCTCCGATCCGCCAAGGGCAGCCAGGCGCGCGATCTCGTCGAGCGGCATAGCCGTGTAGAGCTTGAGGAAGCGCTCGACGTCGGCATCCTCGGTGTTGCGCCAGTACTGCCAGAAGTCATAGGGCGACAGCATGTCGGCATTGAGCCAGACAGCGCCATTCATCGACTTGCCCATCTTGGCACCCGACGAAGTGGTTAGCAGCGGCGAAGTCAGCGCGTAAAGCTGCGGCGTGCCCAGGCGATGGCCAAGGTCGATACCGTTGATGATGTTGCCCCACTGGTCCGAGCCGCCCATTTGCAGGCGCAAGCCGTAGCGCTTGTTGAGCTCGACGAAGTCGTAAGCCTGCAGGATCATGTAGTTGAATTCGAGGAACGACAGCGACTGCTCGCGRTCCAGCCGCTGCTTGACGGAATCGAAGCTCAGCATGCGGTTGACCGAAAAATGCTGGCCGACGTCGCGCAGGAATTCGAGATAGTTGAGCGGCAAGAGCCACTCGGCGTTGTTGACCATCATCGCATCCTGAGGGCCGTCGCCGAAGGTCAGGTAGTTGGAAAACACCTGCTTGATGCCGTCGATGTTGGACTGGATAATTTCCGGCGTCATCAGCTTGCGCGCCTCGTCCTTGAAGGACGGGTCGCCGACCATGCCGGTGCCGCCGCCCATCAGCGGGACGGGGCGATGGCCGGTCTTCTGCATCCAGTACAGCATCATGATCTGGATCAGGCCACCGGCATGCAGGCTCGATGCCGTCGGATCGAAGCCGATATAAGCCGACACGGTTTCCTTGCAAAAGAGGTCGTCGAGGCCGGCATCATCGGAGGTCTGGTGGATGAAGCCGCGCTCGGAAAGGGTGCGCAGGAAATCGGATTTGAAGCCGGACATGGTTCTTTCTCTTGGCGGACGTGTGGTTCGGTCGATCCGGCATTGGATCGGCGAAGCTGGGGCTTTAGCATCTGAAGGCCCGGAATCACAAGGACGGCGGACTTCATGGCGGTTATGACTTCGATCGGACTGATGAGCGGAACATCGATGGATGGCATCGACCTCGCCATCCTGCGAAGCGACGGGGTCAACGAGATCACGTTGGGTCCGTCCATAGCGGTTGCCTACGACGCAACTTTTCGCCGCCGCATCGAGGCTTCGCTGGAGACGGCCAAGTCGATTGTCCGACGCGAAGACAGGCCGGGCGATCTCGCCGATCTGGAGCGCGAGATCACGCTGCGCCACGCCGCTGCGGTAAAGGATTTCCTGCGCAGCTTGCCCGCCGAGTGGCAAAAGCCCGATTTGATAGGCTTCCACGGCCAGACGGTGCTACATCGCCCGCATCTTGGCGTAACGGTCCAGATTGGCGATGGCGCCTTGCTTGCCCGCGAGACCGGCATGCCAGTCGTCTACGACATGCGCGCCAACGACATGGCTCATGGCGGGCAGGGCGCACCGCTGGTGCCGGCATATCACGCAGCACTCGCCCGTTCGCTGCCTGAGCCATGCGCCGCAATGAAGCCTGCGGTGTTCATCAATGTCGGCGGCATCTCCAACGTCACCTACGTGCCTGAAAAGGGCGATCCCATTGCCTTCGACACCGGTCCCGGCAACACGCTGATCGACCAGTGGGTCAGCCGCGAGGGCGGCGTGCCCTATGATGCCGGCGGTGCCATTGCCAGCGAGGGCGGCGTGGTGACCGAGGTGGTCGAGCGCTACCTCGACAATCCGTTCTTTGGAAAACCCGGTCCCAAATCGCTCGACCGCAACGATTTCACCCTCGCTTTGGCCGAAGGGCTGGAGCTTTCCGACGGCGCCCGCACGCTGGCCGGCGTCTCGGCCGAAGCGATCCTGAAATCGGTCGAGCATTTGCCTGAGCCGCCAAAACTCTGGATCGTCTGTGGCGGCGGACGCAAGAACCCGCATATCGTCGGCGACCTCAAGACAGGGGCAAAAAAGGCGGGAGCCCAAGTGATCGTTGCCGAAGATGCCGGCCTCAACGGCGACGCCACCGAGGCCGAGGCCTGGGCTTATCTCGCGGTCAGATCGGCGCTCCGCCTGCCGCTGACCTTCCCGACCACCACTGGTTGCCGCGAGCCTGTGACCGGCGGCCTGCGCGCCGAACCCTGAACCGGGGACTTCATCAAAGTTTCATCTTCGTGTCACCCGCCCGACATGGCGTGGACCTAGCTGGAGGGCGTTCCTTCAACCAATCGGGGTCCACCATGCGACGCTCTCTCTATCTGGCTGCGGCCGTTCTCGCGCTATCCACCGCTTCCGCCTTCGCGGACGAGACGGAATTCAAGGCAACGCTCACCGGCCACGCGATCCTGCCGGCAAACACCATCGTTGCAGCGCCCGAAAATGCGCCGGAACATCTGCGCACGTCGGGCAAGTTCACGACCCCCGACCGCAAGCGCGCCGAAGGTCTCGGCACCGTTCCGGGCAAGGATGGCGTTCGTCCGACCGGACTTTCGCTGCCGTTCGATGGCCAGCCCGTACAGGGCTTCTCCGGCATCAAGTCGATGGGCGACGGTACCTTCTGGTCGCTCTCCGACAACGGTTTCGGTGCGAAGCTGAACTCTTCCGACGCCGCCCTGATGCTGCACCACCTGTCGTTCGACTGGGACAAGGGCACGGTCGACCGCAAGAAGACGGTTTTCCTCAGCGATCCTGAGCGCAAGGCGCCGTTCCCCATCGTGCTCGAAGGTTCCGACACGCGCTTTCTCACTGGCGCTGATTTCGACGTCGAATCGATCCAGCCGGTGGCAGACGGCTTCTGGGTTGGCGAGGAGTTCGGGCCCTATCTGCTCAAATTCGACCTCGACGGCAAGCTGACCGACGTCTTTGCGACGACCGTCGAAGGTGAGCCGGTACTTTCGCCCGACCATCCGACGCTGATGCTTCCGGGCAACCCGACCGCCAAGAACCCGGCCTTCAACCTCAAGCGTTCGGGCGGCTATGAAGGCCTGGCGATGTCGAAGGACGGCGCCAAGCTCTACGGCCTGCTCGAAGGTCCGCGCTACATGGCTGACGGTGCAGTCGAGAAAGTTGATGGCAAGACCGCGCTTCGCGTCATCGAATTCGACGCGGCCAAGAAGGAATGGACCGGCCGCAGCTGGCTTTACCCGCTGGCCGACGGCGGCGAGGCCATTGGCGATTTCAACATGATCAGCGAAACCGAAGCGCTGGTCATCGAGCGCGACAATGGTGCCGGAACTGCCGACCAGGCCTGCGCTGATGCCAATGATCCCAAGCCCGATTGTTTCGCCAAGCCCGCCAAGCTCAAGCGCATCTACAAGATCGAGATGACAGACGAAAACGCCGGCAAGGCTGTGCGCAAGGTCGGCTACATCGACCTCATGAAGATCGCCGATCCCGACAACAAGAAGCGCCGGGGCGGCGGCGAGGGTTTTTACGACATGCCCTTCGTCACCATCGAGAATGTTGATCTCGTCGACGACAGCCATATCATCGTCGGCAACGACAACAACCTGCCGTTCTCGGCCGGCCGCGCCATCGACAAGGCCGATGACAACGAGTTCGTGCTGCTCGAAGTCGGCGATCTCCTGAAGGCGAAATAAGGAATCTGCAAGCAGCGGGCCGCTGCTAGCCGTCCGCGATCGAAGCGAGAAGAAAGGCTCCTGCTTGGCAGGAGCCTTTTTTCCATGGGGATGTAGTCGTTTCATCCGGGTAGCGACAAAAAGCGCCTTTGACCTTCCAGTCAGTGGAGGTCGTATAGCGCGAATCTGCCTTGCGAAAGCGAGTAATTACCAACGCGCTGGAAGTGACTGAAGCATGCTCCCATGATTGCCGATACAAGTCCGCTGGCCGCCTATGCGGCAGCGTTCGGTTTCATATTGCTGATGGTGTTTGCGGCAGTCTTTTTCGGCGATTCCGAGATCGTGCTGCCGGAAATCGCGGCCATGGCGGTGGCGCTGTGGGCCTGGCGGGAGAAGGGGTGGCTCAGGCAGCCCGAAAAGATCTTCCTCGTGCCGTCCATCACGGCTACCATCGGCTTTGCTGTCAACCTTCTGGATCAGTCCTTCGTCGTGAAGATCCTGCTGGTGTTATGCCTGATGCTGGTTGCCATGCGCGCTATTCGCACCAATCTGGCACCCGCGCTTGCGACCGGATTCCTGCCTATCGTTACCAACGCGACGCACTATTCCTTCCTGATCGCCATCTTCGTCACCACCTTCGCATTGATGCTGGGTGTCGTGCTGTTCAAGCTCAACCGGGGTGTTCCGCGAGAAGCGCCGGTCAAATACAAATACATGCTGGTCTATCTGGTGATGCATCTCGCGTGGATCGGCATCGTCGTGCTGGCTGGCTATCCGCACATGGCCATCATTCCGCCGATCACCGTTGTCGTGTACGAATCCCTGCAGATGCCGATGTATATGCGCAAGATGGCGCTCAAGCAGACGGCCGTGCTCACCTTGTCGGYGCTGATCGGCACGGTGCTGTTTCTTACCCTAGAAAACTGGCTGCTCATCGCCRCCATCGATCTGGCGCTGATCTATGGCTTGCTGCATCTGTTCAAGGCGCGCATTCCGGCAGCCTATGCATTTCCGTTCCTGCCATTTGTCTTTCCGGCGGAGTTCGTGCCGCAATTGCCGGTCGGTGCCGCTGTCGTATCCGTTTTCTTCTTCTCATTGGTCTTGGCGTACAAGACTTATGAAAAGAGGCGCATGGGGCAGGTTGCGGCCATGGCTTGAGCCGCCGCTACGCTGACCTAAGAGGTTTGGGC
>NZ_JBFUKO010000314.1:0-6362 GCF_056400805.1 Aminobacter sp. P4_H6_2 | reverse complement strand
GATTTCCTCGGCTTAAATGTTGCGGTGAATGTATGCCGGAAGCATAGTGATCGTGTCGCGGCCCAGTCGCGGTGCTTTAAGGACTTTGCGTCGGCCCGCTTCTCCTATCATCGCTGAGAAGCGTTCGCCCGTTTGCGGCCAGCTCCAGTTGCGAAGTACGCTTGCTGCCCCTTTATTCCAATCGACGTTCTCGAGCGGCCCGTCCGTACAGTCCGGTGCAAGCTCCTTAGTCTGCATTGCAGTTCGCTGGGCTGGCCTTGAGTTTGGATTTTCACAACGTCAGCAACGCGACGTTGAATCACTTTGAAGTCCGCGCTGACGAGGGAGAAGGACACAGCGCAAGTGCGTTAAACTTGGTTTTGCACAAAGAGCATGCTCTGTCTGACGCCGGAACACCTTCCAGTTCTTTGGCCTGAAGGTGATCGTCGCCCTCTCACAGTCCGGATGCGAGCCCGGAATTTCGATCTCCACGCGCTGCCCGCCGTCCCCGACGTCCAGTTCGACAAGGCGGGCGCCGGCGACACGCCGGATTGCCGTCATGGTTCCGCAAATGCAGCAATCTGCACCTTCCTTCAGATCGATGTCGTGCGGCCGAAAATAGAGAATGGCTTCACCGTTAGGCGCGTCGGGCGCCGAAATGCCGATGTTGCGGCCGGCGATCCACAGTTCGCCGCTTTCGACTCGCACCAGCAACGAGCTCGACTCGCCCACGAAGGAAAAAACGAAGGGCGAATTCGGCGTGTCGTAGATCTCATCAGCGGTGCCAACTTGCTCGATTCGTCCTTGGCTCATCACGACGACGCGGTCGGCAAGCTCAAGAGCCTCGCCTTGGTCATGGGTGACGAAGACAGTTGTATGACCGGTCTTCTCGTGGATCTCGCGCAGCCAGCGGCGTAGCTCGCGCCTTACCTGGATGTCGAGCGCGCCGAACGGTTCGTCGAGCAAAAGCACGCGCGGTTCGATGGCCAGCGCGCGCGCCAGCGCCACGCGTTGCCGCTGGCCACCGGAAAGCTGCGCTGGGAAACGCTTTTCCAATCCGGTCAGGTGAACCAGGTCGAGCAAATCCGACACGCAGCGCCTGATCTCAGCGTCCGGCGGGCGGTTGCGGCGCCTCACTTTCAAGCCGAAGCTGATATTGTCGGCGACCGTCATGTGGCGGAACAGGGCGTAGTGCTGGAAGACGAAGCCGACATTTCGCTCTTGCACCGTCTTTAGCGAGGCATCCTCTTCGCCGAAAAAAATCGTGCCGGTGGTAGGCTGCTCAAGCCCGGCAATCAATCGCAAGAGCGTCGTCTTGCCGGAACCCGACGGTCCAAGCAGTGCGATAAGTTCACCTGAGCGAATGTCGAGCGAGACATCGTGCAAGGCTGGAAATCCGCCAAATTCCTTGCGCACATTGGAAACGCGGACCTCCATTTCCACCCCCGTTCTTTACTGCCCGCGTGTTGTGGCACTGGGCGCCAAAGCGTTTTCAGAATAAGTGACGAGTTCGTGACGGCCGGGGCAACGATAGAGTTTTGTTCAGAAATCCCCCCATCCAGATGACCCCCGGACTCACCGTGAACCGCGGTCCAATTGCAATGAAAGTGTTGCCATAAACTCCCTTCGTGTGCCGGCGCTCACATCTCATTATCGCTCGTCGCCGCCAATCCGCCTATTGGACGGTACCGTCGCGGAATGCCGATCAGTGTGACGCAAGCGGTACCGACTGCTTCTGGCGGGCAGGCCTGTCTCCATGCAGACGTTTGTCGTTACAGTGGCCGTCAATGCGCCGCCCCCGGGTGCGCATCAAGAAGCCGTCGATGGTGCTGCGTGTCGCGCCATACAATCGCCATGGCCGTGCCAGCCAGCAGCCGCTTTGCTTCGGGTCGCAGCTTGCGGAAGCAGGTTTCCTCGATCAATCGAATCTGTTCGGAATCGAGATAGGCCGCAAATCCGCCGACTTGGCCGCGTCGCATGCGCAGGCTCTCTTCATCACTTCGGTCGTAGTCGTGCGACGGTAGTCCCATCGACAACTCCTGTCTTTTCATGGAACTGAATCGACTAGCATCCACCGCTTTGGCGAGCTCCGGCAACTTGACCTTGCAACCAAGGAACGACAGCACTTTCGCTGTTTCCTCAAAGGTATCGGAGGTCAAATTTTCATAGCTCAGCACATAGGTCTTGCGGTTGGCGACGCCCATCGACCAGCTGTTCAGATACTGTACCAAGGCAGGCAGGCCGCGCTGTCGATCCACGATGAATTGCCACATGTCGCCTTGGAAGCTGAGCTTCTGGCGTGTGGCATGAAAGTAGCTGGAGACGATAACGTCGCGTGGGTCGCGTACCATAAAGATGACAGGCCGGTTTAGAAACAGCCGTCTTTGGTAGCCGAAATGACTTACCGGGATGAGAGGCATGTCGGGTTGCAACTCGCCGAAGGCAAATGCCGGAAGCCCCCTGACTGGGTCTCTGTCGAAATTTGGTAACACTTTGAACATGCTGTGGAGATCGACTTCGATGCCGAGGTTGAAGGCGTTGGCAAAATAGTTCGACAGGACGAAACGAAACCAGGTCCGGCCTGATTTTGGATAAGAAACTAGGAAGGCGTCGGCCTTCATGGCCTTTGTGGCCAGATAGAGCGGCCTCGTAGCGCGGTGCCAAATACGCCCAGGAAGATTATGCATTCTTGCCTTCCGCTCTACGGCCGACAATACTGTGGCCCCTCAATCAGCCATGATCCAAGCGGTAATGCAGGTCAGGAAAAACCGAATTTTTCGCTGCGGATGCCCATGCTAAAAGTCGCGCTCGGAAGCGACCAGAGCTGCGTCAGCGATGTGGCGACGCGTGCGACCAGGAAATCGATTTATGGTGGTTCGTGTCGGGTGACCCAGATGATAGCGCGACAAATGAACGGCAACATCAACGGCTCTGGTATAGGCGACAGTGCTGCGGCATTGCCAGAAGGTTGGGCCGCCAACCGCCAGGTTGGTGTCGTGATCGTCCTGCCAGCGCTTGGGGCGGGTGGCAGCGAGCGTGTCGTCAGCTCGATCGCCAATCATTGGGCCGAGCGCGGCTGCAAAGTCGCGGTCATCACACTGGAGCGCCGTGGCACGCCGCCCTATTACAAGATCGATCCGGGCGTGGACGTGATCCACCTCGACCTCCCAAATCGCCGCACCGGCCCGCTGCGTGGGGCTTGGCTAGCTGCAAACCGCATGCTTCGGCTTCGCCGCCAGTTGCTTCGGCTGGCACCAGACGTTGTCATCAGTTTTCTGACGCGAACCAACATCCTTTCGTTGCTGGCGGCAAAAGGCACCGGCATTCCCGTGGTCGTGTCGGAACGCAACAATTCCGAACTGCAGACCTGCGGGGCCGCTTGGGGCTGGATGCGCAAGCAGCTCTACCCCACATCTTTTGGCCTGGTCACAATGACCAATGGGGCGATGGACCTTTTCCCGCGGCGGCAACGCCCACGCAGCTGGGTCATCCCGAACGAGGCAAATTTGCCCGTCGATTTGCATTTGCGGCGTGGGCAGCGAATTCTCGCGGCGGTGGGGCGGCTCGTACCCCAAAAGGGATTTGACCTGCTGCTGGAGGCGTTCGCCCGCATCGCTCGCGCTCACCCCGATTGGACCTTGGTGATCTGGGGCGAGGGGCCGGAACGTGCCGCGCTTGAACGACAGCGGTGCGCACTCGCCTTGGACAGTCGCGTGCAGTTTCCCGGGGTAAGTGAACGGCCGGGGGGCTGGATCGAGACCGCCGACGCCTTTGTACTGTCGTCGCGCTACGAAGGGTGGGGTATTGTGCTAGTGGAGGCCATGGCGGCCGGGCTGCCCGTCGTTTCTTTCGATTGCCGGTTTGGGCCGAGCGATATGGTTACCCACGAAGAGGATGGCCTGCTCGTACCAAATGGGGACGTCGAAGCGCTCTCCACAGAGCTTTCACGGCTGATGGGCAATGAGGCGCTGTGTATCTCGCTCGGGCAGGCCGCCGCGAAGTCGGCCCGTCGATTTTCGCGCGAGCGCGTAATGGCGCGGTGGGACGAAGTGGTTAGTTCGGCTATCGAGTGAGACCGCTGGTGATATCCGCGCGCTACCGGGTTGGAGTCAATTGTCCGTCAATCGCAGCCCTTGTGCGAAGCGGGTTGTAAAACCGGGGTCGAGGAAATTTTTAGTGCCTTGCGATAGACCAGCATTAGGGCGGTCAGCCAAACGGCGGACATCGAGACATGGGCGACGTTTGCGCCCATTGCTCCAATCAGGGGGATGGCTGTCAGCGCGGTGATGTGGAACACCAAAGTTGCGCCAAGCACTATCTTGAGGACGGCGGGCTGTCGCCCCATCGCGAGCAGGGCCGTGCGTACAGCGCTACCGCTCAGCGTCATCCCAACGGCGATCATCTGCACGGTGGCCAGCGGCGCGACAGCTATGAATTCTGCGCCGGCGGTCCAGCGCAGCACCGGCTCGATGCAGAGCCAGGTGCCCACCACCATCGCAACTCCGAACGATAAGAGCAGTATTTCCATTTGCAGGATCGTGCGGCGAAACGAGGCTAGGTCCTGTTTTGCCCACAGGCGTGCCACGTCAGGGTAGAGGACGGCTTGGACCTGAACCCCGCACTGAACAACGACGCGGCCCAAGCGTTTGGCAATGTGATAAAAGCCTGCCGCAGTCGGTCCAGCTAGGGCGCCTACGATCAGCGTGTCGAACTGGGCACTGGAACGTATCGTCAGTTCAACATTGCTGCCGATCGTAAAGGCCCAAAGTCCTTTGAAGCGTGTCGATATGCCGGAGAGCGGCGCGGACAGCAGATGATGCACTCCCTGCCGGTGTATTTCGACGAAAGCAAGGGTCAGGAATACCAATGCTCCAAAGATTTGAGTGACGGTCCATACAATGACGAAATACATAAGCCCAGCGCTTGTCAGCAATCCGATCAAGCACAGCACCAATCGCAAAATGGTGTTCAGTTGCGATCCGTAAGCCACCAGCCAAAACCGGCCGGCGAGCCGCATGACTGCTGTTGGGAACCCGTTGATTTGAAATATCAGTGTCGTCGAGTAGATCAGAACCAGCAGCACGGCTCCCTTGCTGACACCAAACAACGGTCCGAAGAGCAAAACCAGACCTACTGCGAGCACAAAGGCTGTGACAGCGGCGGCGACGTCCACCAGCAGTCCGAATTTGAGCAGCGAACGGTAGTCGTCGTGTTGACCCGCCTCCTGGAGTTCCGCGCCGTATTTGATCAGGGGTTGCCATGATTGGAAGCCCACCAAAAGCTGGATCACCCGACCGTAGCTATACGCCAGCGCCAGCACGCCATAGTCCGTGGGACCCAGGGCGCGGGCGGTGACGACGAAGGCGATCATTCCGATGATCGAGCCAAAAAGACTGCCGGTTAGCAGGTGCCCTATATTGATGAGACGGGTGTGCAGAATTGTTTCTTCTCGCCATCCCTGCAGGATGAGCCCACCAAAAGCGCGAACTGCCGCCGCTAACGGTAAGCGGCGCCCATTCCGCGTCAGGCGTTGCTGAGGCTTGGCACAATCGTCAAGTGAGCCGGGCAAGTCCGATGTCACTCTCTCTCTCTCTCTCTCTTTCTCTCCAGGCTGGCGCGGTTGCAAGTGCAATCGGTTAGCCCGCGCCGTCGCGTATACGCTAATCGCCGGCCCGGCGAGCCGCTCTGCCGCCATATCCAGGACGGGGACGTCCGTCCTGTTCGCCCTTCGGCAATCGCATCCATGTATTGACGGGGACTGCAGCCGACCAATCGTCACCCAAGCTCGACTCGTCGGTCGCGTGCTGCATCACGGACGTGACGACTGAGGCGGTCCGGTGCATTGACGTCAGGCTCTGGCACGGGTCCACCAGGAATGCGAGGCTGGTAGCGCCCAATAGGGCTGCCGTGGGGAGCGGATCGGCAGGCACGAAGCCTCGATCGACGAAGGCTTTCTCGCGATAGATTTCAGAGCAGCTGCCGCTGAAACAGCCGACCCCGGCTGCGGTGATTGCCCGCATGATCCTGTCGCGGTTCCATCGCCGCTTCAGCCGCTCCGGCCTCACGAAAGTGTAAACGCGATACCATGCATGTCGAATGTGCGGCGGCGGCACAGGCGTCCGCAAACCGGGAAGGTTTTGGAACGCAGCCGTCAGGATGGCGGCGTTCGTGGCGCGCTGGCCGTGCCAGGCAGGCAGTCGCTCAAGCTGCCTGAGACCGATCGCCGCCTGAATTTCCGTCATCCGATAGTTGGAGCCGAAGCTTTCGTGTAACCAACGAAAGCCAAGTGGGTGAGGGTGTGAAAACACCACGGTGTGGGATTTGCCGTGGTCTTTCAGGCTCCAGGCGCGCCGCCATATAACCTCGTCATCCATGGCCAATAG
>NZ_JBFUKO010000313.1:0-6375 GCF_056400805.1 Aminobacter sp. P4_H6_2 | reverse complement strand
GTACCCATCCACGCCGCAAAACCGACGAGCACGACCAAGGCTGCAAGCTTGTGGAACCTAATCTTCGACATTGTCGTTATCCGTTGAGGACGGTTGCGGCCACCGCCGTCTTGCCTAGCGCGTCGCCCCGATATGGTGGCGCGCAATACCGCATTCAAATCCGCCAAGGGGGCAATGTGGCGGGAGGGCGTCTTCTACATCAAATACAGATCGCAAAATAGTGATAAAAAATAATGGAAACATCATCCTGACAAAACTGGCAGGAGTTGTCAGCACGCTGCGGTTGCCGAGCCAAAATGGCGGCTTTTCGCGGCTTAGTTGTGCTGGCGAGCGGCAGCCGGCTTGGTTCTGGTGGCCAAAAACTCGCGCACGCGGCGGCCTGCAGCGGGTCCGTGCAACGGCCTGAAGCCATCGTCCAGTTGCCCGGATAGGTCGAGCGTGGCCTGCTTGCCTACCGAATCAAAGTTGTCTTCGAGCCAGTCGCTGGCCGCCGTGCGGCCAAGGTCGCGCAAGTATTCGAGGAACGCCCATTCTGCGTTGACCTTGGACGATGCCGAAAGATCCTTGAAGGCTTCATCGGCGTCGATGCGATGCATGCGGATGTCGTGGAATTCGCCATGTGGCAGCCGGCCTGCGGCGATCAGTTCCTTGATGAAGGCGATCGCGCGGAATTCACGCAGTAGCCCGGCGTTGAAGGTAATCTCGTCGATGCGGTTCTGGATTTCGTTGGCGGTCTTCGGCTTCTGCTCGCGGATCACCGGGTTGATCTGGACGAGCAGGAYGTCGTCGGTGTCGTTCGCCTTGAAGAACGGGTAGATCGCGGGATTGCCGCCATAACCGCCGTCCCAATAGGGCACGCCCTTGATCTCGACGGCCTGGAAGATCTGCGGCAGGCAGGCCGAGGCCATCACCGTATCGAGGTCGATCTCGCCGTCGCTGAAGACGCGCAGCTGGCCGGTCTCGACATTGGTCGCCGAGATGAACAGGTCGATGTCCTTGCAGGCGCGGACATTGGCGAAGTCGATCTCTTCAGCGACCACGTCGCGCAGCGGGTTGAGGTTCAAGGGGTTGGCGACATAGGGCGAAAACACGCGCGACATGGTGTCGAACCAGATGTAGCCGGGCGTGTTTTCGATGGACCAGTTGCCCCACGCCATATCCCAGGGCGAACGCTGCACCGGGCTGAAGCGACCTTTGCGCGCCACCGCGCGCCAAAAACCCTCAAGCTTGGCGCGTGCGCCTTCGGCGCCGCCTCGCATCCAGCCGTCGGCCAGCGCCACGGCGTTCATCGCGCCGGCACTGGTGCCCGATACCGCCTTGATGTCGAGCCGACCGTCTTCCAGCAATCGGTCGAGCACGCCCCAGGAGAAGGCTCCGTGCGAGCCTCCGCCCTGGAGTGCTATATTGATGGGCTTTTTCTCCTCCGCCCTGCCGTTTCCAGCCATGGCGATTTTTTCCTTTGAGACCGTCACTGAGCGGTCCAGCCGCCGTCCACCGAGAAGTGCGTGCCGTTGATCTGGGCAGCTGCCGGGGAGGTGAGGAAAACGGCGGTTGCCGCGACCTGCTCAACGGTGACGAATTCCTTGGTCGGCTGGCGGTCGAGCATGACCTCGCGAATGACGGTGTCGCGGTCCATGTTGTGCGCCTTCATCTGGTCGGGGATCTGCGCTTCGACCAGTGGGGTCAGCACATAGCCGGGGCAGATGGCGTTGCAGGTGATCTTGTCGAGCGCGACTTCGAGCGCCACCGTCTTGGTCAGACCCAAAATACCATGCTTGGCCGCGACATAGGCCGACTTGTAGGCCGAGGCGACAAGGCCGTGCGCGGAGGCGATGTTGACGATGCGGCCGCCGCCCGCTTTCTTCATCAGCGGGATCGCGGCTGCGGTGGTGTGGAAGGCCGAGGTCAGGTTGATGGCGATAATCGCGTCCCACTTTTCGATCGGGAAGTCCTCGACGGGCGCGACGTACTGGATGCCGGCATTATTGACGAGGATGTCGACCGAACCGAATCTTGCGGCGGCCTTGGCGACCAGCGCGCGGCAATCCGCTGCCTTCGACATGTCGGCCTGGATATAAACGGCGGCAACCTTGTATTGCCCGGAGATCTTCTCGGCGATGGCGTGATCGGTCGGTGTGTCGGAGAACGAATTGACGACGATATTGCAGCCCTCGGCCGCGAATGCCTCAGCAATGGCGAGGCCGATACCGGAAGTCGAGCCGGTAACGATGGCGGTTCTTGTCGCGGTCATGGCAGGAAAATCCTTCGGGAATGCTTATGTTGCAATGCAGCATATATGAGCTGTGTGGCGCAATAGAAGCACGACTGGCGCACAGTTTCGTGAAATTGTGGTGGAAACGGCCTGTCTGGCTGGGATGCGCCCCGCTCTTGGCGGGCGCGTCCACCTGCGATATTGACATGTCGCGCCGCGCGCGCCACCTCAGACGCGGATACCTCGAGCTTAAAAAGGCCGTCCGATGACCGGCTACTTCTCCTCCCCATTTCCTCGCCGCAAATCGGTCGGCGTCAGCGTCGGCGGCGTGRTCGTCGGCGGCGRMGCGCCKGTYGTSGTGCAGTCGATGACCAACACCGACACGGCCGACATCGACMAGACGGTTGCCCAGGTCGCAGCACTCCATCGCGCCGGTTCGGARATCGTGCGCATCACCGTCGACCGCGACGAGAGTGCCGCTGCGGTTCCCCATATCCGCGACCGGCTTGCCCGGCTCGGCGTCAACGTGCCGCTGGTCGGCGATTTCCACTATATCGGCCACAAGCTTTTGGCCGACCATCCGGCCTGTGCCGAGGCGCTGGCGAAATACCGCATCAATCCGGGCAATGTCGGCTTCAAGGAAAAGAAGGACAAGCAGTTCGCCGACATCGTCGAGATGGCGATCCGCCACGACAAGCCGGTGCGCATCGGCGTCAACTGGGGTTCGCTCGACCAGGACCTGTTGACCCGGCTGATGGACGAGAACCAGAAAAACGGCTCGCCGCTCACCGCCAACCAGGTGATGCACGAGGCGATCGTGCAATCGGCACTGATTTCGGCGGACCTCGCCGAAGAGATCGGCCTGCCGCGCGAAAAGATCATCCTGTCGGCCAAGGTCAGCGGCGTGCAGGACCTGATCGCCGTCTACACCATGCTTGCAACCCGCTCCGATCATGCGCTGCATCTCGGCCTGACCGAGGCTGGCATGGGCTCGAAGGGCATCGTTGCTTCGTCTGCCGCCATGGGCATCCTGCTGCAACAGGGCATCGGCGACACCATCCGTATCTCGCTGACGCCGGAGCCCAATGGCGACCGCACCCGCGAAGTCCAGGTGTCGCAGGAGTTGCTGCAGACCATGGGCTTCCGCCAGTTCGTGCCGATCGTCGCGGCTTGCCCGGGCTGCGGCCGCACGACCTCGACGGTGTTCCAGGAGCTGGCCCAAAACATCCAGGACGATCTTCGCAAGAACATGCCGGTTTGGCGCGAGAAATATCCCGGCGTGGAAGTGCTGAAGGTTGCGGTGATGGGCTGTATCGTCAACGGCCCAGGCGAATCCAAGCATGCCGACATCGGCATCTCCCTGCCCGGTACCGGCGAGACGCCCACGGCCCCCGTCTTCATCGACGGCAAGAAGGCAGCCACGCTGCGCGGGCCGGCCATCGCTGCGGATTTTGAGAAAATGGTCGCTGACTATATCGAGCAGCGCTTCGGTCAAGGCGGCAGGGCGGCAGCCGAATAGCGATGCGGAACCTGGCGAGGACAGCGCTGGCTTTCCTCGTTTCGTCGGTCTTTTGCGTATCGGCGCTCGCCGATCCGCCTCGCTCGCCTGAAAAGACCCATGTCGCCCGCGTCTGCGAGTTGATCGACACCCATGCCCGCCGCCATGGCCTGCCGAGCGAATTCTTTGCCCGCCTGATCTGGAAGGAAAGCCGCTTCGATCCGAACGCGGTAAGCCCGGCGGGTGCCGAAGGCATCGCTCAGTTCATGCCGGGAACCGCCGCCATGCGCGGCCTTGCCGATCCCTTCGACATGGAACAGGCGATCCCGGCTTCGGCGCGCTATCTCGGCGAACTCAAGACCGGTTTCGGCAATCTGGGCCTGGCCGCCGCTGCCTACAATGCCGGCGAAAACCGCGTCTCGCGCTGGCTGTCGTCAGGCGGTTTTCTGCCGCTCGAAACCGAGGACTACGTGCTCGACATCATGGGCGAGCCGGCCGACAATTTTTCCGACAAGGCCCATGCCGGCACCAATCGGCCGCTCGATCCGAAGATGTCTTTTGCGGTCGCCTGTCAAAACCTGCGGGTCATCATGTCGGCGACCGTGCCGATGGCCAACATCAACATCAAGCCTTGGGGCATTCAGGTCGCCGGCAATTTCCGCCGTTCGGCCGCCATCAAGCAGTGGCAGCGCCTCGAGGGACGTTTTCCGAAACTGCTTTCATCACATGAGCCGGTCGTCAGCCGTGTGCGCACGCCGATGGGGCGGCGCGGCATTTATGCCGTGCGCATCGGTGCTGACGATCGCAGCGAGGCCGGTCTCATCTGCCAGAGCCTGCACAGTGTCGGTGGCTCCTGTATCGTGGTCAGGAATCGCTGAAGCCGTAGTTTGTTCAGGCTACGGCCGTCTTGGCGGCCGATAGGTGGTCGAAGGTGAGCATGCGATGCAAGCTCTTTGCGTCCTCGGCCTTGCGCAGCCGCGCGACGGTGCCAGGATCGCGCAGGAAACGGGCGAACTTGGTCAGCACGTTGAGGTGTTTCAGCGGCGAGGCCTCGGGCAAAAGCAGCAGTACCACAAGATCGACATCCTGATCGTCAACGGCTTCGAACGGGCAGGGGGCTTTGAGCCGCGCAAAAGCGCAGAACGGCGTTTGCAGTTCGCGCACCTTGGCATGCGGTATCGCCACGCCTTGGCCAAGACCGGTCGAGCCAAGCCTCTCCCGGGCCGAAAGCACCGAGACGATCTCGCCAGCCGGGCAGCCCGTGCGCCTCGCTGCATGCAGCGCGAGCTCCTTGAGCAGCCGCGTCTTGCCATCCGGCTTGAGGTCGAGGATCACATCCTCGACCGAAATCACGTCGCGGATATCCATCTTCAGCTTGAGAGCATCGTGGCAAGTGCCAAGCCACCCAGCAGCAGGCCGGTGACGAAAAACAGGCGCGTAAACATGAAGGGCTCGGTCTGGCCTTTGACCGGGCGGTGGTCGTTTGCGGGCACGCGTCGCGCGGTCTCGACGGTTTGCGCGCTGACGAACCTGTCGGGCATCTGAGTGCGAAGCATCGGAGTCTTCCTTTTGTTCGCGCCGGAGCGGCAAAATTGCCGTCATCCGGTCGCGGTCAGGAAGGTAAAAGCTCCAGCATCAGTATTCGAGAGAGGCAAACGCCCCAAGAAATAAGAAAGTCATAGGTATCTTGGGCAGCTTTACGCCGACTGAACCAGCTCGGCGCTCTCGCTCAACCACGTGCCTATCTTGGCGCCAAGCTTGTCCGGCGACACCGGCTTGGGAAGATAGTCGTCCATGCCCGAATCTATGCACTTCTCCCGGTCGCCCTTGAGTGCATGCGCGGTGACGCCGATGATCGGCGTTCGGCTGCCATTGGCTGCTTCCTCAGTGCGGATGGCGCGGGTCGCCTCGTAGCCGTTCATCTCCGGCATCGAAACGTCCATCAAGATCAGCTTGGGCTTGAAGGTGCGATACATCTCCACCGCCGTGCGGCCGTTGCCGGCGATACGATGGCTGAGGCCGAGCCCGGAGAGGATCTGGGCGAAGACGAGTTGGTTGACCTCGTTGTCCTCGGCCACCAGCACGTCGAGCCCACCGCCGTGCAAAGGCGTTGGCTCGGGGTGGGCGAGTGGGGCTTGCACCGGGCCGCGGATGATGGTGAAGGCAGGTGGCGAATGATGGATCGGCTCGCGGACGAATTCCATCCGGCCGGCTTGCGAACGGGCCTTTTGCACCGCAGCTATGACCGTGCCGAGCAACACCGCCGAACGTGCCGGCTTGGTCAGATGCGCCGAGATGCCGAAATCGAGCACCATGCGGGAGAAATCGACCTGGTCGACCGAGGTCAGAAGCACAACGGGGATCGACGAGATGCGGCTGTCGGCGGCGATCGCCTTGGCGACATCGGCGCCGTTCATGCCTGGCATCTGGTAATCGAGGATGACGCAGTCGACACTAGCGCCGAGTTGAGCTGCGCGGTCGAGGAAGGCGAGGCCGATGGCACCGCTTTCGGCAGCGGCACAGTCGAAGCCCCAGCTTTTCAGCTGCTCGAGCAGGATCTCGCGGTTGACCGGGTTGTCGTCGATGACCAGCACGCGCGCGCCGGTGACGTCGACCGGCACAACGCTGCTTGTCTGCTGCGCTTCATACTTCGGCAACATGGCGG
>NZ_JBFUKO010000312.1:0-6408 GCF_056400805.1 Aminobacter sp. P4_H6_2 | reverse complement strand
ATGCAGAAGGACCTTTACGAAGGCTACATCATCAAATCCGAGGGCGTGAACCCCGAACGGGCGGCGACGCGTGTCACCGATCTCATCTCGATGATCGAAAAGTCATACGCCCTGACCGCGCGTATTCAGCAGCTTAGCCTGATGAAATTCCTCTGACCTGACGGCAACCAACGGGACGCATATGTATCAATTCTCCTATGCCGATATCCAGGATGACTCGGTCGCCGAYGCCAAGGATCGCGAACGCCAGCTGCTCAGCCGTTCTATCGATCTTTTGACCAAGGCGAGCGAAGTCGGGCCCAATTCCAAGGAAGCCATCGACGCGCTGATGTTCACCAACCGTGTGTGGATGTCGCTGATGGACGACCTCGGCAGCCCCGAAAACGCGCTGCCCAAGGAGCTGCGCGCCAACCTCATCTCCATCGGCCTTTGGCTGCTGCGCGAGTGCGAAGACATCCGCCAGGGCCGCACCGACAATTTCGAAGGCCTGATCGAGGTCTCGCAGATCATCCGCGACGGCATCCAATGAAAAACACGCTGAAGATCTCGCTGAAGGCCAACGAAAAGATCTACATCAACGGCGCCGTCGTCCGCATCGACCGCAAGGCGGCACTTGAGCTGCTCAACGACGCGCAGTTCCTGCTCGAAAGCCATGTCCTGCAGCCCGAGCAGGCCTCGACACCGTTGCRCCAGCTCTACTTCATCCTGCAGGTGATGCTTGTCGATCCCCAGGGTGCCGTCGAGGCGCGCGACATGTTCCGCCGCTCGCTGCCGCTTTTGCTCGCCACCTTCGACAATGCCGAGATCCTTTCGAGCCTCAAACACATCGACCGCCTCGTTTCGGAAGACCATGTCTACGAGGCGTTGAAGACGCTCCGCTCCCTCTACCCCCTCGAACAGCGCGCCATGGCCGGCAACGATCAGCAGCCAGCCGAACGCGCAATCGCCGCCGGAGGCACTTTCTGATGCCCATCGACTTCACCACCACCCCGCCCGTCGGCGTCAACACCGGCACCAAGTCGTCCGGCGCCAAGGCCGCCGTCGATTACCAGTCCTTCCTCAAGCTGCTCATGGCGCAGATGAAGAACCAGGACCCGACCAAGCCGATGGACTCGACCGAATACGTCGCCCAGCTCGCTACCTTCTCCCAGGTCGAGCAGTCGGTGCAGATGAACTCGCGGCTCGACCAGATCCTGCAGTCCTCCGCGCTCGCCCAGGCCGACGCGCTGATCGGGCGCACGGTCACCTCCGCCGATGGCAAGACCTCAGGCAAGGTCGCCGAAGTGCGTCTCGCCAAGGACGGCGTCATTGCCGTGCTTACCGACGGCAAGCAGATCACCATGGCCCCCGGCGTCACCGTCAAGGCGTCGGCCGCGTGAACGAAGCCGACGCGCTCGACCTGGTCCAGTTCGCCATCTGGACCGTGCTGACCGCGTCCGCGCCGGCGGTGGCGGCGGCGATGCTTGTCGGCGTCGGCATCGCTCTTATCCAGGCACTGACCCAGATCCAGGAAATCACCCTCACCTTCGTGCCCAAGATCGTCGCCATCTTCCTGGTGGTGGCGCTCACCGGCCCGTTCATCGGCGCCCAGATTTCGAGCTTCACCAACGTCATCTTCGAGCGCATCGAAAACGGCTTCTGACGCAGGCCTGTGCGGCGATCTGGCTCGCCCCCGATTCAGGTCAGGCCGAGYCGCAAATGGCGGATTCCGGGGTCGCTCTTGGACGACGAGCGGAGGCTACATTCAGGTCGGTAAGCACCGGAAGCGCAGGAAGCTGCCATTTGCAGGCCGGCCTCACCTGAATCCTGCTGTGGACCGCCGCCGAACCGTTGCTGGACCATGTCGGTTCCAGACAAATCGGTTCACCCCGCCCCCCTATCATGGTCTAGTCTTACAGCAACGATTCATTCAACGGGGGCAACCGGCCCAGCCGGCTTCAACGCATGGACGACGACCACCAGTACGAGCAGGGCTCAGCACTCGCGCCGTTCAAGCACGGCATCTTCCGCTCCGTCTGGTTCGCCAGCCTGGCGTCGAATTTCGGCAGCCTGATCCAGTCGGTCGGCGCCGCCTGGCTGATGACCTCGATCGCCACCTCGTCCGACATGGTGGCGCTGGTCCAGGCCTCGATATCGCTGCCGATCATGCTGTTTTCGCTCGCCTCCGGCGCGCTTGCCGACAGCTACGACCGCCGCCGCGTCATGCTGACCGCGCAATGCTTCATGTTTGCAGTCTCCGCTCTGCTGACGCTGGCCGCCTATCTCGGCCTGATCACGCCATGGCTTCTGCTCGCCTTCACCTTCCTCATCGGCTGCGGCACGGCCCTCAACAACCCGTCCTGGCAGGCATCGGTCGGCGACATGGTGCCCCGTCCGGTCATGCCGGCGGCGGTCGCGCTCAACTCGATGGGCTTCAACATGACGCGTAGCGTCGGCCCGGCCATCGGCGGCATCATCGTCGCGACCGCAGGTGCCGCTGCCGCTTTCGCCGTCAACACGCTGAGCTACTTCGCAATCATCTTCGTTCTGTTCCGCTGGCGTCCGCAATATCCGGCCAACCCGCTGCCGCGCGAAACGCTCGGCCAGGCCATGGGGGCCGGCCTGCGTTATGTCGCCATGTCGCCCAACATCGGCAAGGTGCTTCTGCGCAGCTTCGCCTTCGGTTTCACCGCCGTCGTCATCCAGGCGCTTTTGCCGCTTGTTGCGCGCGACCTCGTCGCTGGCGGCCCGCTCACCTACGGTGTCATGCTCGGTGCCTTCGGCATCGGCGCAGTCGGGGGCGCGCTGATTTCCGGCCGTATCCGCCGCAGCATGTCGAGCGAAACCATCGTGCGCTCGGCCTTCGTCGGCTTTGCCCTGTGCAGCTGGATCGCCGCCTGGAGCTCGAACGCCTGGCTGACCAGCGCAGGCCTGCTCATCGGCGGTGCCTGCTGGGTGCTGGCGCTTTCGCATTTCAACATCACCGTGCAGATGTCGACGCCGCGCTGGGTCGTCGGACGGGCGCTGTCGATCTACCAGATGGCGACCTTCGGCGGCATGGCTCTGGGGAGCTGGATCTGGGGTCTCGTCGCCGAAAGCAACGGCGCAGCGACGGCCCTCATCGCCGCCGGCATCGTCATGCTGGTCGGTGCTGCGATTGGCTTCCTTTTGCCGCTGCCCGAGCATACCGCTCTCAACCTCGACCCGCTCAACCGTTTTCGCGAACCGCATCTGGCGCTCGATGTCAGGCCGCGCAGCGGCCCCATCGTCATCACCATCGAATTCATCATCCGCGAGGAGGACGTCAGCGCCTTCCTCGACGCCATGACCGAACGCCGTCGTGTCCGGCGCCGCGACGGCGCGCGCAACTGGACGCTGTCGCGCGACCTGGAAAACCCAGAAATCTGGGTCGAGAGCTACCACACGCCGACTTGGCTCGAATATATCCGCCACAACCAACGCGCCACCCACGCCGACGCCGTCATCGGCGACAAGCTCAGGGCGCTGCACAGCGGTGCCCAGCCGCCACGCGTCCACCGCCTCATCGAGCGCCCCACCAGCCTCGCCGCAGCGCTTGGCACTCACAAGGGCCACATCGAGCTGCATTGAGGGGCGGACGCGCGCCTTGACCGTGGCAAGGTTTTCCACGGTACGCACCGTTTTGATACAGATTATCCCGCCAACCTTCTCAGTCGCGATCCTTCGCACCCCCCTCTGGCCTGCCGGCCATCTCCCCCACAAGGAGGGAGATCACGCCTTCATCAGTGCCGCGGCCAATCACCAACGTCGCAAGGCTTGTCCTTAAGACGTTGCAGGATGCGCGCCGCCGCGGACGTGACTAATCTCCCTCCTTGTGGGGGAGATGGCCGCCAGGCCAGAGGGGGGTGCGAAGGATCTCAACCTGCGTGGTTTGCCTCGTAAAGCGCATCCGGCTGTCACCCTCTGTCAGCATCGAGCGTGGATRGCCGCACCGGTTTTTCCACGCCCCCACCACCTCCCGTATCATTGACCTCGCGATCTTCCACGGGACCCCGGTGCGCACCGGGCAGCGGGGGGAAGCGCCGGTGCCGGGCTGGCAGGAGGTCGGTTCTCCTGCTGGGTGATGAGCCCCCAAGCCCGGGCCTTGCGGCGGCTGGCGGTGAAAGCCGAGGCGACTGAGCGGGGCAAGAACACCGAGCGGGGCGCGAACGTCGCGCCATAAAATCATTATCGGAAGGCACGGCCTCGCGCCCCGCTTCCCGAACTACCTCCTGCACGGGAGTGCTCTTTGACAATGGCCAGACCGGAAACGGGGCGTGGCGGTGAATAAGTGTGAGATGTGGTCCGCGAAGCGGACGAAAAGCCAACTGCTTGGCTTTTCGAACATCGAACGCCGGCAGGCCAGAGGGGGGCAACGTAGGGTGCAACCTCCCCAGGCCGCCCTGCTCAAAAACCGAAAGGCCGGGCGAGTGACCCGGCCGGCCTTTGCATTTCAGGGCGATCCGCCTCAGATCGTCTTCGCCAGCGCTTCGAGCTGGTCGGCGCATTGGCCCCAGCCCTCCTGAAAACCCATCTTCTCATGGGCATCGCGGTCGTCAATCGACCAGTGCCGGGCAATGGCGGTGTATTTGGTCTTGCCGCCGCCAACGTCCTCGAAGGTCAGCACCACCGTCATGAACGGCTTTTCGGACGGCGCCCACGCCTCGGTATAGGCGTCGGTGAAGACCAGCTGCTCGTTCGGCACGACTTCGAGATAGACGCCGGAATTGGGATATTCCACGCCCTCGGGGCTGCGCATGGTGATCGAGCTGGTACCGCCGGCACGCACGTCGAGCTTGGCGCTTGTCGTCGTCCAGGGTAGCGGCGCGAACCATTTCGGCAAAAGCGTAGCGTCAGTCCAGCAGCGATAGACCTTCTCGCGCGGCGCATCGATGATGCGGGTGAGAACCAGTTCGCGGTCTTTGACTGGGATGGCGGCGGCTGTTGCGGTCATTCGTCTTCTCCTCGTTGAAGTCAGCTTTCGGACCAAGGACGAGCAAGCTGAAGCCATCCCGACAGGCCTCRGCGAAAAAAAGCGGGCTAGTGTTTCCGCGCCTGTACGAGATAGGAATCGATCGACGTCTCGCCCAGCCATCTCGCGGCTTCCAGCCGGTGCAGGCCCTCGACCAGCACGTAGCGCTTGCCGTCATGGCGTACCTGGATCGGTGTCTTCATGCCGTTTTCGACGATGTCTTCGGCCAGATGCCGCACGGTTTCGGGATGCAACGTCTTCTTGCGCGCGGCGGGCACATAAATGTCGTCGAGCGGTATCTTCTGAACTCTGAGCATGATGGCTTCCGGCTGTGGAAGTACAGCTTCACCTAGATAGGGTGTTTCCATGAGCCGGCCAAGGCAGCCAGACTTGAACAGAGCTGCGCTCGATCAGATCTTTTTCTTGGCGGCACGCCGCTTGGCGTCGTCGATCATCATGTTGGCGAGCTGCATGCGCACCATGGCGCGCTGACGCAGATGCGGCGCCACCCGGTCGGGATGGTTGGCGAGCGCAAAGATGCGGCGCAGTTTGGCCAGATCGGCGGGCTTGACCTCGGCGAGGCCGAGTTCGGCGGCAATCGCGTCGGGATCGATCGACGGCGCCTCAAGTTCTTCGATAGCAGCGGCCTTGGCCTTGACCATGTCGAGCAGCGAAACGAACTCGTCTTCGAGGGCAGCACCAGCCTCGCGATATTCCGCGGCAACGGTCTCGCCGGCAACGCGGATGCGGCCCGAATGCAGCTCATCGGCAACCGCCAGATAGTCGAAAGGGATGGTCGGCGCGGGTGCAATATCGCCTGGCTCCGAAGCGACGAACAGATCGTCCAGCAACGAAGCGAAGTCGCGATTGGTCTCGGTGCCCATGCAAGCCCCTCCGCACGAAAACGCATGATACGTAAAAACTGCCCGGACCATAATGGGGCCAGGTTAAAAATCGCTTCGAAGCTTCGGCAGTATCTTACAAATTTCCGCTACCGGAAAAAGCCGGGCGGCGGACCGACCGCATGGCAGCCATGCCAATGCTGCACTGCACAATGGCGATGGAATCGCCTATATCTGTTGTCGGGAGGAACAACCGGAGCCTGAGTCATGGGTTTCTACACTGAATTGTTCGCCCGCCCTCGCCCCAAGGAGCAAGCCCGCTATCGRGCCGCGCTCGCTTTGCTGAATGCGATGGACAGCGCCGACCGCGCCGATATCGGCATCAAGCCGGCCGATTTCCCCCGCATCGCCCGCGAGATGTCGACCCGCCAGGCCTAAATGTTTGCGCGTCACCGCGCTGCCGCAATCGCTGATGCATGATTGCGGCAGGCAGGAGATTCGCAATGGGGACGTTTTTTACCACCGCAGCTTCAGTGCTCGTGTTTTCGGGCCTGTCTTGCCTTCAGGCGGTGGCGGCCGAAACGCCCTATCTCGATG
>NZ_JBFUKO010000311.1:0-6410 GCF_056400805.1 Aminobacter sp. P4_H6_2 | reverse complement strand
AGTGTCCTCATCGACACCGAAGCGCTCGCGCACCATCCGCTGGCCTGACTTGACCGCCTTAGAGAACAGCGGTTTTTCCCGACGCTGCCGGTTCAGCATGCACTCGGACGAAGCGACGATGATTTTCGGACCTTCCTCCTTCGAGGTCAGCGCCTCCTTCAGTGTGTCGCGCATCTTGGCGACATCATAGGTGCGGTCGATCTGGCGCACCCATTTTGCGCCGATGCCCTTGACGGCGTTGACAATGGAATTGTTGGTCGAGCGCTCCGGATTGTCGGCGCGCGACGACAAGATGTCCTGTCCCCCCGTCGCCGACGAATAGTAGTTGTCGACGACCATGATGACGCCGTCATGCTTGTTGTAGACAGCATTGCCGACGGAGGTGGTGAGTCCGTTGTGCCAGAAGCCGCCATCGCCCATCACCGAGATGGCGCGCTTACCGGCGTCGACATTGAAAGCAGATGCGGAGGCTGGTCCCAGGCCGTAGCCCATCGTGGAGCCGCCAATGTTGAACGGCGGCAGGATGGAAAACAGATGGCAGCCGATGTCGGCCGAGACGTGGTGCTCGCCGAGTTCCTGTTCGACCAGTTTCATGGCAGCGAAGATCGGCCGTTCGGGGCAGCCAGTGCAGAAGCCGGCGGGGCGTGCCGGCACGACTGCGTTCAGCGCCTTGACCTTCGGGTCGGCGAGCACTGCGTCGGCGCTCGGAAGCGGCGGACGGTTGCCGAGCAGGGCCACGGCGTGTTCTTCAAGGAATGCCTGGATGCCGTTCATCAAAACGGCTGCGGTGTAGTCGCCGCGGATGGGCAGGACACCTTTGCCGGCGAGGCGAGTGTTGATGTCGCGGCGGCGCAGGATGCTGTTGACGGCCTGTTCGAGATAGTCGGGGTGGCCTTCTTCGACCATCAGCACGGCGCGTTTGGAAGCGCAGAACGCCGTCACTTCATCGTCGATCAGCGGATAGGTCACGTTGAGCACATAGAGCGGAATAACTGTGTTGCCGTAGGCGTCGGCGAGGCCCAGAAGCTGCAGCGCCCGCATGACCGAATTGTACATGCCGCCTTGCAGAATGATGCCGACATCACCTTCTTCGGGGCCGAACCATTCGTTCAGCTTGCGGCTCTTGATGAAATCGATGGCCGCCGGCCAGCGCTTTTCGATCTTCTCGCGGTCGTGCACGGTGATCGACACCGGTGGCAGCACGATGCGATCGAGGTCGCGCACCGGGTTTTCCAGCGCTTCCTTGATGGTGAAGGCGGGACGCTTGTTATCCTTGGCAATGAACTGGCCATGCACATGGCAGGCGCGGATACGCACCTGCATCATCACGGGCGTGTTGGAGGCTTCCGAAAGTTCGAAGCCGTCCTCGACGGACTTGACGATCGATTCGAGATTGGGGCGCGGGTCGAGCAGCCACATCTGCGACTTCATCGCGAAGGCGTGGCTGYGCTCCTGCGGAATGGATGAGCCTTCGCCATAGTCCTCGCCGAGGATGATCAGCGCGCCCCCTTTGACACCGCTCGACGCCAGATTGGTCAGCGCGTCGCTGGCGACATTAGTGCCGGCGGTCGATTTCCAGGTCACGGCACCGCGCAGCGGATACATCACCGACGCCGAAAGCATGGCAGCGGCGGCGGCCTCAGATGCGGAGGATTCGAAATGCACGCCGAGTTCGTCAAGTACTGGCTTTGCGTCGGCCAGCACGTCCATCAGATGCGAGATCGGCGAACCCTGATAGCCGCCGACATAAGACACGCCCGACTGCAGTAGCGCCTTGGTGATGGCAAGGATGCCCTCGCCGCGAAAGAGCTCGCCCTCACCAAGCTTGAGGTCCTCGACCTCCCGCGCAAATGACCGTTCCGCCATGTCGACCCTCCCAGGCGTGGCCTGACCGCCACGGTGGCTCGACCTCCCACGGGGCCGCCAGGCTTCCCGGGTGTCGAGCCACATAACTATGAATATGCATATTCATGAGAATACATGGAACTGTCAATCCATTTGCATGAAACAGCCAGTCCGGGCCATCAAGATTGGTTGGTGCTATCCGCCCTCATCGAGAAAACCAGTAAGCAACAAAGCTAAATGCATGCCTGTGCATATATATAGAGGTTCACCGAAGGAGCGCCGACGGACAGTGCGCCTGAAAGGGAAAAAGGACCGGCTCAAGGTAGCGGCCACGCCGTGCCCAGTCAGTCTGGCACCGTCACCTGCCCCAATATCCAGTCGAACAGCTGGTTGGCCAGCGGGCCCGCCGCCTTTCGCTCCGGGACCACGAAATAGTAGCTGTTTTCGGTCTGGAGCGGCAAATCCACCACGACTTCGAGCTTGCCGTCTCGCAGTTCGCTTTCCACCAGATAGAGCGGCAGCAGCGCCACGCCCATGCCGGCCACGGCCGCTTCGATCAGCATGGTGAACTGGTCGAAGCGATGGCCCTGATAGGCGCCTTGCGCATCGGCGCCGGCTGCTTGGAACCAGTTCGCCCATGCCTTGGGACGGGTCGCCAAGTTCAGCAGTGGCTCGTGCGCCAGCGCCTCAGGCGTCCCGATGCTACGGCCGGCAAGAAATGCCGGGCTGGCCGCGGGCACCATGATCTCCCGGCAGATGTAGCGGCACACCGCGTTTGCCCATACCGGCTGGCCATAGTGGATCGCCGCGTCGAAAGCCTGTTCCTCGAGATCGAACGGGTCGGAGCGGGATGCCACGTTCAGTGCGACGCCGGGATGGCTCCGCAGGAAGTTGGGCAGTCGTGGCACGAGCCATCGGCTGCCGAACGTCGGCAATGTAGCGAGGCTGAGCAGCGATACCCCAGAGCTTGCCATCGCCCGCAGCATTGCCGCCTCGCCCTGTTCGAGCAGCCTACAGGCGTCGGGAAGGAATTTCTGGCCGGCGGCCGACAGCACCACGCGCTGGCGTACTCGTTCGAATAGCAACAGGCCAAGTTGGGCCTCGAGGTCCTTAATCTGACGGCTGACCGCGCTTTGGGAGAGATTGAGCTCACGGCCGGCCTGCGTGACGTTGCCGTGGCGGGCGGCAGCCTCGAAAGCCTGCAGCTTGCCAAGGTCGGGAAGGAGCGTGCGCGCGACAGTCATTCGTTCTTTGCATCAACTTAGAAGGAATCAGCACAATCCAGTGCTTTCGAAGCCGACTATAACACTGCCACAGCATGAAGTCGCCGTGCCGAACGTGAAAAACGAGAACTCGAATGCCCCCATATCCATTCATGTCGCCAGATGCCATCCGCGCCGCGTTCTCTGCGGCCATGTCGGCCATGTACCGCGAAGAAGTGCCTGCCTATGGCACGCTGATGGCGCTAGTGGCGAACGTCAACGATACGTCACTGGACCGGCAGCCGGCGCTGCGGGCCAGCCTCGAAGCGACCGAGTCGCTCGATCGCATCGGCGAGGAGCGGCACGGCGCCATCCGTCTCGGCACAGAAGCCGAGCTTGCCATGATGCGGCGCGTTTTCGCCGTGATGGGCATGTTTCCGGTCGGCTACTACGATCTCAGTGAGGCCGGCGTGCCGGTGCACTCGACCGCTTTCCGGCCGATCGGCGAAGCCTCTCTGAAAATCAATCCGTTCCGGGTGTTCACCTCGCTGTTGCGGCTGGATCTCATCGCCGACAGCGATCTGCGCGCGACCGCCGAGAAGATCCTGGCAGGCCGGCGCATCTTTACCACCACTGCTGTGGCGCTGGTCGACAAGGCGGAGCGCGAGGGCGGACTGTCGCATGACGAGGCGACGCTGTTCGTGGCGGAAGTTCTCGATACGTTCCGGTGGCACAACCGGGCGAGCGTCGACCACACGCTCTATGCCAGGCTGCAGGAGGCCCACCGTCTCATAGCCGACGTGGTCTCATTTAAGGGGCCACACATCAACCATCTGACGCCGCGCACGTTGAACATCGACTCCGTGCAGACCCAGATGCCGTCGTGCGGCATCGTGCCGAAGGCTGTCGTCGAAGGCCCGCCTAGCCGCGATTGCCCGATCCTGCTGCGCCAGACGTCCTTCAAGGCGATCGAGGAGCGCGTGTTGTTTCCCGATGAGAACGGCAATCTCCAGCCGGGCTCCCACACGGCGCGCTTCGGCGAGATCGAACAGCGTGGCGTCGCGCTGACGCCGAAGGGGCGCGCGCTCTACGACAGGCTGCTGAACCAGGCCCGCGCCACGGTGCGACCCGCAGCGGACGGTTCGAACGCGGACGCCTACCGCGCGGCGCTGAAGCAGAGTTTCACAGCCTTCCCGGACGACTGGAACGCCATGCGCCAAGCCGGGCTCGGCTATTTCCTGTACACAGTCGAGCAGGACGCGGCCGGCTCAGACGTACGCGGGGATGACATCGAGGCGTTGATCGAAGCGGGCGCCGCGCGCTTCGATCCCATCGTCTACGAGGACTTCTTGCCTGTCTCCGCCGCCGGCATCTTCCAGTCCAACCTGGGCGACGACGCCGTGCGGGAGTTCGCCGCCAGCCCCAATCAGCGTCTGTTCGAAAACGCGCTCGGCACTGCCGTCCTCAACGAATTCGAGCACTATGCCGGCATCGAGCGGGCATCGATCGAGCGCTGCCTTTCCAAGCTGAAAGCGTTTTCGGACGCGGCCTGAACGAAGATGATGGCGAGCGAACACACCGACAATCTCGGCGTCCTCCTCGGGCCGGGCGGCCTGTTGACCGGCCGGGTCGAGATGGCCGGCTACGAGAACGGCGCGCGCTACGATGCCGGGCGTGCCACCTTTGTCGCGCGGCCAGCATCTGCCGCAGCCGTTTCGGATGCTGTCGCCTATTGCGCGCGCCATTCGATCCCTCTCGTGCCGCAATCCGGCAACACCGGACTGGTCGCCGGGTCAACCCCGGACGGCAGCGGCACGCAGGGCGTGTTGAGCCTGGAGCGTCTGCGCTCCACCTTCGAACTCGATCTCGACAACCGTACCTTGCGTGTGGACGCCGGCTTCCGCCTGTCCGAGATCAACGCGAAGCTGCAGCCGCACGGCCTGTTCTTCCCCATCGATCTCGGCGCCGATCCCATGGCTGGCGGAATGGTGGCGACCAACACCGGCGGGGCGCGCTTCCTGCGCTTCGGCGATGTGCGCCGCAACACGCTAGGGTTAAAGGTGGTGCTCGGCGATGAGACGGGCACCGTGGTCGATCTCGACGCCGGATTGCGCAAGAACAATACCGGCGTGGACTGGAAGCAGGTCTTCATCGGCACATCAGGCGCTTTCGGCATCATCACCGAATGCACCTTCAATCTGGAAAGGCTGCCGTTGCAGACCGCGACCGCCTATCTGGTGCCGCGTTCGCATGAGCACGTGACGGTCCTGCTCAATACGATGGAGCAGCGCCTTGGCAGCTATCTCAGCGCCTTCGAAGGCATGTCAGGCGCAGCAATCACGCACACGTTGGCCCACGTCGAGGCGCTGCGCAATCCGTTCCCGGGCGGCAGCGTGCCCGACTTCGTCATCCTTGCGGAAGTGTCGCGTTCGTGGCTACGCCGTGAGACCGAGCAGACGCTCGAAGCTGTCCTCGAAGAGGTACTCGGCGCGATCTGGGACCAGCCGGACGAGCCCTTGCGCGATGCCTTCGTAGGCCCAGCACATGAGATGTGGGCACTGCGGCACGCGCTCTCTGAAGGCGTGAAATCAGCGGGCTACCTCGTCGGCCTCGACCTGTCTTTCCGGCGTGGCGACGTGATGCGGTTCCGCGCCCAGATGAGCCATGTTCTGGCCAAAGAGTTTCCCACGGTCGAGATCTGTGACTTCGGCCACATCGGTGACGGCGGCGTGCACTTCAATCTCCTCGTCGCGTGCGAAACGGCCGGAACGGTGGATGCAGCACGGGTCGACGCGTTACGCGACCGGGTGATCTCGATCGCAGTCGAAGAGCATCGTGGCAGCTTCAGCGCCGAACACGGTCTCGGCCGCCGCAACCAGCATTTTTACGACCGCTACACGCCAGAGAAACTGAAATCGATGGCCGCGCAACTGAAGCAGGCGACGTCGCCGGGGCCGCTCGGTTCGACGCGGCTGGGCTGGTCACCGGCGCATTGCGCCTGAAGAAACAAGAGAATTGGAAGGAAAAAACGATGACGATAGCGAAGGAAACGACCGAATTGCTCGAGCGGCTCGGCATTGCCAAGGCCGATTTTAGCGGCGGCGACCTGATCGTGCGCAGCCCGGTGACCGGCGAGCAGATCGGCGCGCTCAAGTCGATCTCGCCTGCCGACGCGGGCAAGGCCATCGAACGCGCCGACAAGGCGTTCAAGACCTGGCGCAATGTGCCGGCGCCCAAGCGCGGCGAGCTCGTGCGTCTGCTGGGCGAAGAGCTGCGCGCCGCCAAGACCGATCTCGGCCGGCTGGTGTCGATCGAAGTCGGCAAGATCCCGTCCGAGGGCCTGGGCGAAGTCCAGGAAATGAT
>NZ_JBFUKO010000310.1:0-6420 GCF_056400805.1 Aminobacter sp. P4_H6_2 | reverse complement strand
CACCATATGGTCTGACCGGTACGACGGTGACATGAGCGACATTTTCGCCTTTCAGGACGAAGTCACGACCGTTGTCGCATCGCGTCTGTCAATCGAGGTGAGCGCATCGGAAATGCACCGGATGGTGCTGAGTGCACCCTCCGACTTGCAGGCCTACGGGCTCATTCTGCACGGCAAGTATGTCTACCAGCGACTGCTGCGCGAAACCAACCAGCATGCCCGCCGTCTTTTCGAGCAGGCCGCCGAGGTCGATCCCAATTATGCTCGCTCCTACATAGGGATATCGCGCACACTCAACGACGCGTGGCGTTTCAACTGGGCCGACCCACCAGAGCCGTCGCTGGACGAGGCGCTGAGGCAGGCCGAGATTGCCATCAGCCTCGATCCGGGCGACGCGCGCGGCTATGCCGCCCTGGGTAGCGCCTACCTCTACAAGCGCGACCATGAGGCGTCGCTGGCCGCCTTTGAGCGTGCCCTCGACGCCAATCCCAACGACGCCGACGTGCTGGCCGAAATGGGGCATTCAGTCTCCGTCTATGGGGATACGGAGCGGGCCGTTTCTTTGATCAAGCGGGCGATGCGCCTCAATCCCTACTATCCCGACTGGTATCTYTGGCATCTGGGTGAAGCCTATTTCGATATGCAGGACTATGAGCAAGCGATCCGCACACTCAACCAGATGCATGACAAGACCGAGGCCTACCGCATGCTGACCGCCAGCAATGCCTTGCTCGGGCGCATGGGCGAAGCTCGCCAGTATGCCAGGCAGCTTCTGCTCACCCATCCCGAATTCACCCTTGCGCACTGGGTGAACGTGCCACCGGATCGCAACCCCGAACCACGTGAACGGCTGATCGACGGGTTGAGAGAGGCAGGGATAAAATGAGCCTGCAAGAGCCTGGAGTGGCGCGCGATGCGCCTACACCCATTGCGATGCGCCCCGCTGTTGCAGGCGACTTCGGCTTCTGCCAGGCCCTTTACCTCTCCTCCATGTGCCCACTTCAAAAGGCGCTCGGCATCTGGGACGAAAAGAAGGTGAAAAATGCTTTCAAGAAATATTTTAAGCCGGAAGAGATCAGGATCGTCCTTATGGATGGGGTCGAGGCGGGTTGGATACAGGTCTCGCACACGGAGAGCGAAGTCCATCTTGACCAGATACATCTCAACGAAAAGATCCGGGGAAGAGGTGTCGGCACGAAATTCATCTGTGAGACGATGGCCGATGCGCGCAAAGTCGGCAAGCCGGTGCTGCTGTCACTGCTGCGGGGCAACCGTGCAATCAGCCTCTATCGCAGGCTGGGCTTCAAGCCTAATGGCAGCGACCATACAAAGCTGCACATGCGTTGGAGCGACCAATAGTCCCGCCTCACGCGCGATAAAACTAGCTAAAGCGCAATCCCGTTTCTATCGCCGCCATACTGCGTCGCGCGTCTAAGATGCGCAAGGACGCTGTATCACTTTGAATCTGTGCATCATCCTTTCTGAAAATCGATCCCGATTTTGGGGGCCAAGAACTAGTCGCTGCTACCACCATACGCCTTGCCGCCGCTGTAAGCTTTGCCTCCGCTATAGGCCTTACCGCCGCTATAGGCCTTGCCGCCGCTATAGGCTTTACCACCACTGTAGGCTTTACCACCGCTATATGTGCCAGCCGCATCCAATTCTGCATCAAGGACAATCTGTTCCAGCGGCCCTGCGGACGGATCGAGACGCACGAGATAGTCACCCTTGTCGTAGGACCACACCATGATGTCCTCGGCGAAGGACGCGTCGGTTGAAGCTACGCCGGTTCTGTCGGCGCTACGGTTGGCACAGGCCTTGGCGCCCGCTCCAGGGACAGGGCTCTCAGCTTTGGTTCCACTTCCATGAACAAGAAATATCTGCGGCCTCGCAAAGTCATAATACTGGCCTTCGAACGCAAAGCCGTAGATTCTGGCAAATCTGACACTCTTCTTTTCGTTCTCCTTGTCTGCCAACAATTGTTCTATTAGGTCGTTGTTATCGCCGAAGCGCGGCGGATCTCCAGCGTTACCTACCGCTGGCGGTCCGTCAGGCGTTCGCGGATCAACGGGACTGTATTTCATGTCATCCATGACCCTGCCGAACAGCAGTATCGTGGAGGTACTGAGAAGGGTCTCTGCCACGCCACCTCTCCTTAGCCAATAAACAAAAAATCATCCACACTCAGCTTGGGGTCGAAACTATCATGAAATCGTTGCTGTTCAAACAACTGACGATGTTATGGCGGGTTCTCATGAGAAGTAGCCTTGGCTTGTGCAACTCCAGCATGCGCGACATATGCCCGAAGGGACATCTCAGCCCGTGTACGCAGCTCGCCTAAGCGCCATCCTCGTCCGGTAGGGAAAATGCCGGCAATTCTGCTGCATCTCCGGTTCGGGGGTACGCCGTGAATAGGTGTGGCTGTCTTCGCCTGTCGACAGCAGCTTCGGGCCTGCGCGCACGAGACCGATCCCTCGCCGCTCCATGTTGCCCGTGATGATCCTCTGGAAACGTCCGCCGGTCAGCCGATCGTCGGCCGCAAGAAAGGCCCGCGAGACTGCGGCATAGTCCAGGTGAAGCGGGCGCAGGCGGGACCAGCTTTGCGCCAGCGCGCGGCCCATATAGTCCCGCGCGTCAGCAAGACATGCGGCGAAGCCTTCTGGGTTCGTGCCATAGGCCTTGTCGAACAGAGGCTGGATGACCTCATGATAGGATGGATCGCCTTCGAGCTGATCCGACAGGTCTTCGAGTTGCGCGGGGATCAACCCTCGTTTCAGCAGGTCCTCGTGGAAAACATCGACCCATATGTCGAATAGGGCGCCCGTCAGCGGCTGGGCTAGGTCATGTTCGTTCACCCATCCATCCGCGAAATCGTAGAGCGTCAGCGGATTGGACGCGACGCGCAATTGCTCGAAATCAGACACTTCCGCAAATCGGTTGAGACGGTTGTAGCTGTAAAGGTTGCCATGGCTCGCCTCGAGCAGCCCTACCAGGGCAGACTCGAAATGCATGAGCGCGATCAACGACACCATGTCGGCCGATGACTCATGGAAACCGAAATGTTCGCCAGGAATGTTGCTGGTGTCGGGAAGGCCTACCTCGCCGTAGATGATCAGGTGGCCGGTCTCGTGCGACACGACATCGAAGCTCAAGCCGAATTCGACCCAGTTGCCGCTTGGCGTGCGAAACGAGCCTATTTCGATCGAGCCGTAGCCGGCATAGGCATTGTCGAGCCCTGGCAGGAACACGACCTCCAGCCTTTCTCGGCTGTTTGCGAAATGCCAGCCGATGCCGCGTCCAAAATACTCCTGCCATATGTCCAGCGTGAAGCGTATTGCGCCATAGGCGTGCGCCTGGAGGAACTGCGGCGTACCGAATTCGATATGATCGAAATGCCCATCCCTGTCCGGCTCGGCAGGCGCAACGATTGGCCCATCCCATGGCGGGCCGTAGTGCGTGACTTGCCCTCCCGGCTCCTCGTAGAAGCCATAGGGCTTTTCCTTGCCGATTGGGTCGACGACATACAAACGAGCGTCGGCCGGTCCCGGAAAGACCGTACCTGCAGGCGGCGAAACCCAGACTGTTTCAGGTTCCCCCTGTTCTTCTAGCGTCGGAAGTTGAGGGAACAGGCGGAAGCGCGTCCCTTGGGGAGGTTCGACTGAAGGCGAAGCACTAAACATGGCCGGAACCCCCTCACTGAAAAGATTACTGCGCCTGCTCTCTCCCTGCCAAGTCATTCCGCCGATGGTTTGCTGTCAGCGGCAGCCCTGCTCCAGAATATGTACTCACGAGCTATCACGCGGTCGAAGGTCTCCTTATCCGGATAGCCTGCTTCCCCAAGGAAATCTGCTAGGTCAGCCGGCATTCGACGGCCGAGGCGCATGTCGAAGAACCACCGCCGTAATTCTAGGACAGTCAGGCCAGTGTGGGAAGGAGTAGGGTCTGGCATCCCTAGGCTGTGCAGAAGGTCGTGCTTTCGCCGCGCGCGCCCGGCCAGTTCGCCATAAGCATCGCCAAGGCGAAGCTCGTCCAGCATATGGCGGCCGAGATCGGTTCCGGCTTCGATCGCCGCCAGTCGCGCCTCGCCTTCGATCATCTGTTCGAAACCGCGCTTGTCCAGGTCGTTGTCGATGAGCCACCGATCGAATGCGGCCTGGGTGAATAGCCTTCTTTCACGGCGGAACCGTGTCGTGGCGCTTGCAGCATTGCGCGCTGCATCCGATCCTTGATTCCCGGTGTCGGCACGCTCCACAAAGAGCCTTGCGGCGGCATTGCGCCTGACCGTTCTGAACAGTTGCGGATCATGCCTGAGTTCGTCGATGATCGCCGACCCGTCGCCTAAATGCATCTCCGTGGCCTCGATGTCGCGCAATGCTTGCGCCCACATCGTCGTCCGTTCCAACCGGTATTCGGCCGCCCCTTGGCGACCTCCTTCGCGCCTGAGGGCTTCCATGGCTTCGAGCATGACCAGCGCGTCCAACCGCTTCTGATCAACCCTGCCCTGCGGCAGCCAGGCTTCGAGCGCCTTTAGCGCCTCATTGTTTAGGCCCTCCGCCGACGCGTGTTCCAGTAGCGTTCGCCACCGGCGCTCGGGATAGAAACTCGCCTTTGCCATTGCCGACAGCGTCTCCGAGACCTGCCGTTCGATCGTGCCTTCTCGTAATGCGTGCTCGAGGGTCGCGCGGATATTGACCATGGGTTCCGATAAGGGGAGATAGCCAATCTCCGCCGGGCCGTGCTGGATGGCCACTTCATCGTCGTCTTCCAGCAGGCCGTCGCGAAAGGCCTCGAAAATGGTGCCGACGCCACGCATGCCGAACGCTTGCAATTCCGCCGCGCGTAGCGCTCCCATGCTGGCTGCGCCGAACACCGCGATGCCCTGGTCGATCGCCCACAATATTTCCTTGTGCCAGACCGACGGCACGCCCTCGAAATAGCCGTCGATGATGCCTATCGCGCGCGGCCGCGTTCGGCCGTAGCGATAGACATCACCCATGGACACAGGCGGCAGCACGACGGCGTCCAGTTTCGCGGTGATGTCGGCGGCCGAAATCGTGGGACCCGCAAAGACCAAGAATGTCATGATCGCCTGCCGCCGAGTGCAAGCGCCCGCGGCCCCGGACAATAGTCGTCGTGGTCGTCCGGTCCTTCCAGACCAGGAATGACGACCCGCGCCACCGGCACGCAGAACTCCGGCTTCGTAAGATCGACCGAAATGACCTGGCCAATACCGACTACCTGGAGCCGCTTCAACATCCAGTCGACATCCTCGCCAAGCGAAGCAAATTGTGTGGAGTGTATGCGACTGAAGTCAACGCTCCCCTTTCCGTTCATCAGGCGCCTCGCCCATGTGAGCTTCGCTGCCAGTCCGGACGGTTCATATTCATCCCGCCGAAGGTCGTCGCGGGCCCCGGTAATATAGTTGGTCCGCACCTGAACAGCTTCCGTGAGCGCGCGCAACAGGGCGATCTCGCGGGCCGGGTGGCTGCCCGCTCCGGCGCCGGAATGGCCCAGCTTGAACTGTTCATCGACAATCATGCAATAAAAGGAGGGCACCCCGACGTCGCTCGTGATGTTCCAGACGCCGACGGACATGCCAGCCTTGCGCAACCGTTCGATTAAGCTCGAGCAAGTCGCATCGTCGACGGAGTCGAGATCGAGTAGGGTCTTGCGCCGCCTTGCGTCCGACAGCCAGTTCCACAAGGTAGTTGCGTCGCGTTCCACGACTTCGGCGATACCGTGAGCGACGGCTTCCAACATGTGGTTGCCCGACGCCAAGCCATTGGTGCTTTCAACGAAACTTCCGCTGCGGCCGACCGGGGGCAGCGTGTAATTGGCGTGAACCACGTCATAAGGCAACCAGATCGATCGCTTACCAATCCAGTCGAAACCCTCGATCCACAAAAGCGGCAGGTCGCCGTCAATGTGACTTTCATGAAGCCGGGCAAGCCCGTCCAAGTCGGCCAAATCAAGGCTTGCCGCAAGCTCGTTTCGGCTGCCAAGCCTGAGCGGCTTTTCAATGCGCTCAGCATGGAACCCTTCAACGGCTTCCATGACGCCGGAGGCCTTCGCGGCGTCGAGCGTGATACCCTTACCTTGCGAAACCGCGACAGAACGCGAGTTCGGCCGGACAACGGTCACCACCGGAATTCCGATGCGGTCAAGACCGGTGACGTTGGCGACCCGCGTTATCCCCATAGCCTCTAGAAAGGGGCGAACCCGCGCAAGGGTTTCGGCGGGAGATATCGTGCGATGGGTACCTTGGCGGTACAGTTTTGGCGCATGGGAAGAGGTACAATCTGAAACCATGCAGAACTAAGGCAGGAATCGCGCCTGGTTGTCGAGCATAATGGTCGCACCGATTGCGGCTACAGCAATCAGCACACCGCCAAACAGAATTCCCCAGCGCCGCGATCGGGG